>NZ_JAAFKD010000037.1 GCF_013299165.1 Microcoleus sp. bin38.metabat.b11b12b14.051 | reverse complement strand
TCTAGGTGTCTATGACGCAGTGGCACCACTCCGATTCCATCCCGAACTCGGTTGTTAAACGCTGCGGTGGCGAAGATATTTGGCGGGTCACTGCCTGAGAAAATAGCTCGATGCCTGGGATTCTATTTTAACAACAAAGCCCCAATCTGAATACCAGATTGGGGCTTTGGTTTTTTTGTGGTACGATTAGGATGAACAACGGGTAAGCACATCCTTTTTAGTTCATCACCGATATCATGCTTGGACAAACTATTTTTGGGCATTACGAAATCACGGAACACCTGAAAGATACTAATTATTGTCATATTTATTTCGCTAAAGATCGGGAGAAACTTAATCAGGATTTGCGTGTGGTTAAACGCCTCAAGCAACCACTATCCCCTCCTTTGACCTCTCAGCAGGCACAAGATGGCTTGAAGGCTGAAGCTCAAATTTTAGATGACTTAAAACATGACCAAATTCCACAGCTTTTTACCATTGGTGAAGATAATTCTCAATTTTATTTAGTTCAAGACTATATTGAGGGTCACGATTTAAGTCAAGAACTTAAACCGAGTCAGCGGTTGAGTGAGGGTGAGGTGATTCGCCTGTTGCTGGAAATTTTGGTACTTGTCAAGTTTGTTCACGAAAAAAAGATTATTCACTGCGATATTAACCCTTCAAATTTAATTAGGCGAACCTCTGACTCAAAACTTGTATTGATTGATTTTGGTTCGGCTAAACGAGTTGGCTATCTGGGGAGTAATTCTTCTAATCAGGTGCAAGCAAGTATTCCCGGCTATGCACCGCCAGAACAAAAGAATGGCAATCCTGAATTTAATAGCGATATCTATGCGGTGGGGATGATTGGGATGCAAGCGCTGACTGGGTTATCTGCTGGAGATATTCCTAAAGATCCGAATATGTCGCTGGTTATGTGGCCGAGCGGGACAAAAACGAGCGCTAAACTTAAAGCAATTATCGAAAAGATGGTGCATCCAAGTTTTAGGGAGCGCTATGAGTCAGCAGATAATGTCTTGCAAGCTCTTACAAAATTAAGTCTTCCCCGTCGGATTCGATACAAGTCGTTTTTGGCAGCAATGATGGCTGGTGATCCAACTGCTGTCGCTCAGCTTGTTACGGGAGTAGTTATTGGATTTCTGGCGTTGATTTTCGGCTTGCCCGGTTTTATTGCTGGGATTCAACAAATGTCGAATTCGCCCGATTCAAAGGAAAATGTGAGTTCGGATAATTTTAAGACTTATAAGAATTCTCAGTATAAGATAAGTATTAAACACCCGAAGGACTGGAAGCCGCAAGAAATCGGCATTGATGGGGAGGTGGTTAAGTTTGTGCATGAGCCTTCTAAAGCTAATGTGCTGATTAGTGTTAAAACTTTACCTAATTGGCTGTCTTTACAGGAATATACAAAGCAGTCTGTGAACTATATTGAAAATGAATTTTTAGATGATAAAAAGCAAATAAAAAAATATAAAATTGAAGGGCAAAATGAGAAAGCTACTCTGGCAAAGCGTCCGGCTTTTCAAGTGGTTTATACGGGAAAGGATGAGAATAATAAAAGTTTGAAATTGATGGAAGTTGGTAACGTGAAAGATCAGAAGGCTTACGTTATTACTTACGAGGCAGGATCGGAAAAATATGATGAACTTAGCAAAATAGTTGATGAAATGGTTGATTCGTTTGAAAACTAATTTTAGTAGTTGTAAAATGATTGAAAGCTATTGCTGAAGTTCTCTGATTCTGTATTGTGCATTTTGGTACCACTCGTCGTTTCCACCCTGATACAGGTTGACTGATTTCTGGAAATCATCAATAGCCTTTCGTTTGTCTCCTTGTTGCAAGTAGGTAAGAGCGCGGAAATAGTAAGAATCACTAGAGTTAGGATTGAGGCGAATCGCTTGATTTAAATCGGATATAGCACCCTGCTGATCTCCCTGACCATAGCGGAAAACACCCCGATTGTAGTAGGCAATACCAGAGTTAGGATTGAGGCGAATGGCTTCGTTTAAATCGGCGAGCGGACCATGTTTATCTGCCGAGATTGAGCTGGCATTACCCGGATTTCTGTAGGTAATAGCATAGTTAGGATTCAAGCGAATAGCTTCGTTGTAATCGGATATAGCACCCGGTTTATCTCCTTGACTATAGCGGGCGATACTCCGATCGATGTAGGCAATAGCATAGTTAGGATTGAGGCGAATAACTTCGTTTAAATCGGATATCGCACCCGGTTTATCTCCCTGACTATAGCGGAAAACACCCCGATTGTAGTAGGCAATAGCATAGTTAGGATTGAGGCGAATAGCTTCGTTTAAATCGGATATCGCACTCTGTCGATCTCCCTGTTTATAGCGAGTATTACCCAGATTGCTGTAGAAAGTAGCAAAGTTAGGATTGAGGCGAATAGCTTCATTATAATCGGATATAGCACCCGGTTTATCTCCTTGATTATAGCGGACAGTACCCCGATGGATGTACGCAATAGCAAAGTTAGGATTGAGGCGAATAGCTTCGTTTAAATCGGATATAGCACCCTGTTTATCTTCCTGACTTGAACGGACAACACCCCGAAACACATAAGCATTTGCATTACTTGGATTAATCCGAATCACCTGGCTAAAGTTCTCAATAGCTGCTTGCTTATTCCCAGCGTTGTATTGAGCAGTACCTATGCGGTAGTAAGCATCAGGATTGTCGGGACAAATCTGCAAAGCTTTTTGATAATCCCTAATCGCACTTTGGTAGTCTCCGCTATCAGCCTTCGCCCCGCCTAAGTTCAGCAAATCCTCACCACTAGCCGATCGCGTATTGTCCGCAGAAATATCCTGTAGCTGCCGCAAATTGCGCTTATTTGCCACAAAACTATTAATGGGAATTCCTAACCTCAAACCGCTGCAAGACCGCCCGTTAATCCCCACTACTCGCCCGATTCCATCCAGCACCGGGCCGCCGCTCATTCCGGGGATGACTTCGCTGTTGTAGACCATTGTATAGCCATTGTCTCCTCCCGGCTGGTCACGCTGAAACTGCCCCGCCGCAAACTGATAGCTGCGCTGTTCTCTTCCAGGGCTTGGTACGGGAAAGCCGGTGGCGTAAACCTTTGCTCCTCCGGTTAATTGATCGGAATTTCCTAGCTCGGCAACACGATAGTTTTTATTACTCTGAAACTGGATTAATGCTAAATCAAATCCGGGTAATTCTTGCATTTTGTAAGCCGGATAGCGACTGCCGTCTGAGGTTTGGATTTCATAGCGGTCTGGATATCTGACTACGTGATGGTTGGTGAGGACGAAGTAAGTGTTATCTTTGCGGTCAATAATTACTCCTGAACCGCCACCGTTTCCGTCGATCCGAACGGTGATTTCTCTGCCAATTGCTTCGAGTTGCTGGGGGGATAATTGGGCGGCTGCCAATTGAGGTTGGGCAAGGATAATTATTGCTCCGGTGATGGCTGCTGGGAGTTTGTGGGGGAAATTCATTGTTATATTTCTCATATGATACAATTTTTATAAAATGCTACACAATAAGTTTTTCTGTGAGGGATGGCACAGGTGCGTCGCTATGAGATTGTCGATATTTAGTTACGGATTTTTCATGGCGACGCACCCTACGAGTAATTCTAGAGAGATTATTTGTTTATAGCATAATTCCCCGCCGGACACGGCAATGCCGTTTCCCTACTTCCCGCCGGACACGGCAATGCCGTTTCCCTACGGATGATATTATCTAATTTTTATGTGACAATGTTTTTGACAATTGCTATTATTTTTGGGTTGAAAATTACGTGTTTTGGGCGAATGAATTCGCTTCTATAGAACCTATTTGAGATCTTTGAGTTTTTGGGTTGGGTGACGAGAAATACTGAGATTAACACGGTTTCTGAGATTTACGTCCGGGGCAAGAAACCGGGTTTCTACGAGTTTTTGGGTTGGATGACGAGAAATACCGAGAGAAACCCGGTTTCTGAGATTTACGCAGAATAGATCTCAAATGGTTTCTATACAACGAAAGTCCTGATGATACGCGGGCTATGAGAAGCGGTTGAGATTAGTCAAGGGCGATCGCACTAACTGTACCAAATTCTCGATCGGAATTCCCCAACTGTAGCGCCGCATCTCCTGCCGCAGGGAGGCGCTGGGCTGGGAACCGTCTTGATAAGTGTAAGCAGTATCTAAAATCGGTTCTGCGTGGATGCCGTTGACTGCGACTACTTCGCCGCGACTATTTAGCAGCGGCCCTCCACTCATGCCTTTTTCTAAATCGTTTGTATATCCAATCCGATATCCCTTCTGTAAAGGTTTGTCTAAGATTAAGGAAACCCGACCGGTTTTAAAGACAAATCCACTTTTGCTCAAGGCAGAAATGGGATGGTTAGATGTTTCGCCTATAAAGGGAAATCCGGCAGCAAATACCTGATCGGCAACTGCTGGGGCCGGGCCGAAGGATGCGATCGCATAATTAGTACCGTCGCTGCGAAATTGCAATACAGCTAAGTCTTTGCCGTTGAGAGAAGTTGCCGCGATTTTAACTGCTGGATGGATTTTGCGATCGGGCGTTTCTATGCTGTAGGGCGGATCGCCTGCTAGGAGTACGTGATCGTTTGTTAGCACTGTATAAACATTGCCATGCTTGCGAATCAAAATTCCCGAACCTAGGATATCTTTCGATCGCACTTTAACTGCGATCGACATTGCTAATTGTTCGATTTCTTTGACAGAAAGTTGAGCTGGCTGCTGTGCTACTAATACACTGGCATTGGGTGCTGATGCGGGTACGGGAATAATTAAACCGCCCAAATAGGCAATTAACATCAGAATTTGCCTCCATCGGGGTTTGCTGCGGTACACGATCGCTATTTCAAGATTCTGGGCGGTGCTTCATCTTCTTCTGGCAGCAATTTGCTAATATCGAGGTAAGCTTCGCCATTCATGTAAGTAATTGCTTCATTGCCACTGAGTTCGAGAGGCGTGCGATCGGCTCCTCCTTCAAGATTGTTCCTCAGCCGTTGGAAAGTCCGCTGCAAGTCTGTTCCTGGTTTGAGAGTTACTAACAGTCCGTCTGGCCGACACGGGCCATTTCGGACACTGGTAATACACAATACGGGTTGACCGGCCCACATTTTAGCAGCAATATAATTGAGGACTTGGTTATCGTGAAACCGCTGCAATCTTTGAGAAATCTCCTCGCAGCGTTGCTGGGCATTCCAAGGCGGAGGAAAAGAGTTATCTGTCCAGCGAATTAGCGGGAAATTTCTTCTTGCGCCGCGCACGAGGGTTGCGGGTTGACCGTTGCTGGTACCGCAAAAAAACGTATTGTTGTCGGATGTCCGATTTTGAGCGGCGGTGGATTGAGAAAGTGTTGTCACCAATCCTAGTGAAATAGCTAACCCAGTCAGCAATGAGAGAAAAGATTGGGCTTTTAGGAGCATGGCAATTAGCGTAGGAGGAAGAAAGTAGATTGATTGAGACTCCTATACTTCCCTTGTGGGTGAGTCTGGGGTCTTTTGGGAATAGCTGATTCTTGGGAATTAAAATTTTGTTGTACTTAAAAAGATATCACAACTGCGGTAGAAATGTTGCGCTGTGCGAATTCAAAAGCTATGTTGCTGTAGTAGGAGAATTTGTGAGAATAGGAAGAAGAAATGCGCGATTATCGGCAAAATCAAGCAGAATGCGAAGCCCAAAAAGTTTGGCTGGCTGACAAACGTCGGGAACTTGAACAAGTAAAGAGTCAAATTGAAACAATCTTAGATCGAAGCGATCGCTAATATCATATCCTGTCGATTACTCGTCATACAAACGGTTCGTTCGTAGTGCGGACTTCAGTCCGCTTGCTTGGCTGCGGACTGAAGTCCGCACTACGAACAGGATATAACTCAATGAGTAAATGGTAAGCGCAAAAAAACCGTAGTATTTTGTAGATACTACGGTTTTTTTAGACTAATCGCCTACTGATTGATATTTCTACGCCAAAACTGGCACCGGTTGCGGCCAACGTTTCATGACTTTGCCAATTACAGCCAATTCTTCCATCAACTTGTCGAACTGATCCGGTGTTAACGATTGCGGCCCGTCAGACAAAGCTTTTTTCGGATTCGGGTGCACTTCTATCATCAGCGAATCTGTACCGGAGGCGATCGACGCAAACGCCATCGAAGGCACAAACTGCGCCCAACCAGTCCCGTGACTGGGGTCAACCATAATTGGTAAGTGAGTCAGGGTTCGCAGCACTGGAACCGCCGACAAATCTAGCGTATTCCGCGTATACTGCCTGTCATACCCGCGAATTCCGCGCTCGCACAAAATCACGTTCGGATTGCCCGCAGCCATGATATACTCAGCAGCCATCAACCATTCTTCAATGGTGGCGGAAATGCCGCGCTTCAGCAAAATCGGTTTGTCTTGAGCTCCGACTTTCTTCAACAGCGAGAAGTTCTGCATATTGCGTGCTCCGACTTGGATTACGTCGGCTACTTCTACGATCGCACTTAAGTCCGCCGCATCCATAACTTCGGTAATAATTCCCAAACCGCTAGCTTCCCGCGCCGCCGCCAGCAGTCCCAAAGCACTCTCGCCGTGTCCTTGGAAAGCATAGGGAGAAGTTCTCGGTTTGTAGGCTCCACCGCGCAAAAATTGAGCGCCAGCAGCTTTGACGCGCATTGCCGTCTCAACAATCATTTCTTCGTTTTCGACCGAGCAAGGGCCTGCTACGACTGCGATCGGATGATTTAGACCAATCATCACAGTTCCCAATGGAGTAGCGACGGGTACTTCGGTGGGTTCTCCTTGGCGGTATTCCAGAGAAGCGCGTTTGTAGGGTTTTTCGACGCGCAGCACTTCCTCAATCCAGGTGCTCATTTCGCGGAGTTGCATGGGTTCGAGCTCGACAGTATCGCCGACTAAACCCATGACGGTTTTGTAACGCCCGACGATTTTTTCTGGTGTCAAACCCCAGTTAGTGCGGAGTTCTTCGTCTAGTCGATCGATCTCGGCTGCTGGAGTGCCGGCTTTCATGACAATAATCATATTTTTTTTCCCTTCGTCTGTTGCGCTAAGACACGCATTATGACATGGATGTAGTGAGAAAAATAGATGCCGTGCGATCGAGCTAAAGAAGACTCGGCGGTTGAAACCGCGTCTACACAGACAAAACCCGCCTCCGCGGGTTGAAGACAAAGGCGGTATCCTCTCTTAGTCGGCGTCCGGCTGACATCGTTTGTGTCGCCGCGGTTTCAACCGCCGTCTGATGAAAGACTCGGCGGTTGAAACCGCGTCTACATAGACAAAACCCGCCTCCGCGGGTTGAAGACAAAGGCGGTTAAAACCGCCGTCTCTCTTAGTCCGCGGAGGTGGTCGCTGAGCTTGTCGAAGTGCGGACATTGTTTGTGTCGCCGCGGTTTCAACCGCCGTCTTCTCTTAAATCGAGATTCTAACTTTTTGGTTTACCGGCGCGCCACGCTTCTCGCATCCGTCCAAAATTGGTATTAAATTCTTCCCATCCCAGAGTGCTTCCTGAATTGTCTTCATCCCAAGAAGCCGAGAGAACTCCGTAGCTTAATCCCAGTACGCCTAGACCAAAACAGCCCATGCTTACTAACAATACTGCTGTGTTGGGCAAGTCAAACAAGCCTTTGCTGACGATCAAATAACTGATAAAAAATGTGGAAATTCCCAGGATTGTCGGTACGCCGCAGAATACCGCGATGCGGGATATCATGCGTTTGCTGACTACTTCTGGGATGGATTGCGCCTGCGGGTCTGTTTTGCTCGATCGCGCCTGCGGGCCTGTTTTTGTGGCTTTGGGCTGCTTGTCTGGTTTTGGTTCTTCTGTGACTAGCTTTGCGTCGGTTTCTGGGGGCTTTTTAGGCGTTTTTTTCCGATTTGAGGCGGGTTCAAACGGTAAGCGCTGGGTGGGTGGTTCGGAGGACATATTTTTTGTTTAACCTGAAATCTCGAACAATTATTCAATAAATCTTGGCGAGGGTTTACGCAACTCTGATGGTTAATCAACGGTTTGAAACTGATTGGCGATCGGTGCGTAAATCCTGCTGGCGTTTGTCCAAGATTCTTGAATATTGTCGCAAATTTTCGCTTGGCTGTTTAGCCGCGAATGCCTAAACGGGCAATTAATGCTTTGTAGCGATCGACATTTTCCTTTTGCAGGTAGGCCAGCAGGCGCTTGCGGCGGCTGATCATCATCATCAAACCGCGCCGGGAGGCGAAGTCTTTTTGGTTGATTTTCAGGTGGGCGCTGAGTTTGCTGATGCGATCGCTCAGCATGGCGATTTGGACATCTGCTGAACCTGTGTCGGTTTCATGGGTTTGAAAATCGCCCATGATTTCTTGTTTGCGCTGTTGTGTAAGAGCCATGAATTGAGTTTAGTTTTTTTTGTACGATTGTCACAATCCCATATAGTATCACAGCAGAACGGTGAAGGAGCAAATTTTTCCCAAGGATGGGTTGGTTTGTGGGGCATAATTGGGGATTTTATGCCCGGATTGCTTGATTAGCTGGCATTATCGGCTTAAATAGGCGATCGCCTCGCGTATCCAATCATCGGCATTACCTTTGTTTGACAAGTTACTGTCTTGACTGAGAGTTTGCAGCGCTTGCAAAACTTCCGCCGGAGTGTATCCCATCGCCAGCAGAATCATCTCCACTTCTTCTTGAATCGCTGCGGGAACTCCGGCGGCGACGGAAGTTGTCAAACCAGCTTCCTGTCTCCATTCCGAGAGTTTGCTTTTGAGTTCCAGGGCGAGGCGTTCGGCGGTTTTTGTGCCCACGCCGGGGGTTTTGGCGAGGATGCGAGTGTTACCGCCGACGATCGCCTGAACTAAATCTTGCATTCCTAGAGTGTCGAGAAGGGCGATCGCCAGTTGAGCACCCACACCGCTAACACTCGTCAACTGCCGAAACAAATCGCGTTCTGCCGTGCTGCCAAAACCGTACAATACGATTTGGTCTTCCTTAACTTGCTGGTGGGTAAATATTTGGGCGACTTCGCCGGATACTGGTAATTGACCAGTCACGCGGGGCAAAATTTGGATTTCATAGCCAATTCCATTGACTTCGAGAGTCAGCATAACGCGGTTGCTGCCTTTGGCGATATTGGCGACTGTGCCTTTGAGATAGCCGATCATATTGTTTTTACTTAGTATAATATTACTTCTCTATGGCTAAGCTGTTAAGCATTTATACGACTGATTGTTTGGGTAGTGTGCCTCTGACCAAAAGCTAAAAATACTATCACCAATCTTGATGCCTGACGCACCCTAGAATACATCATTTCAATACAATAAGCTGTTCTACATTTAAATTGTGTATGAAAAATCAATCAAACAATGAGTGGTACGTTGCTCCGAGCAGCGTACCGAATATGTAATTTCAATGCGCGACAGCTTACAGTTCATCGTTATTTTTCAATTCAAAATAAGATGATGTTTAACCAAAGACAAATCCGAATTGCTAAAATTAATCACAAAAGCCACATTTAAATTTTCTAATGATTTTACAAACCACATAACTTCATCAGAAACTTTACCTTCATAGTGATTGAATAAAATAGAAAATCGCTTTTCCAACTCGGGTTTTACTTTGCCCGAAAGCAGTACGATTTTCAGGAGTAAACCCATTGTCCGGCTGGGGCCGAGGTTGTACACCAAATCGTAAAAAACGTAGTGGCTGGGATGTTGGGAATTTTCCACTACTAGGAAGTTAAACAGTTGGTTGCAAGTCCGAGCTAACAATATATTATTTAATTTCACCGAGTCGTTTTCTGGCAAGGTATTTTTGATATGCTTGTACAGGCGGTCATTAAATTGACGCCCACCGTATTCTGCTTCAACTGAGGATATTAAGTATTCATATAAATCTTGTTTAAAGGCGCTGTAAGATGGGGTTTGTCTGGCGTCTCTCAGGAAAAATTGAGCTGATTCTTTGTAACTGCGATCGCCTTCTACTTTCCCGGCAAATTCCCTAACAGCAAAGTGCAGTTCCGCATCGTTCAAAAGAGTTGGATTTGGCGCCGACTGCACAATTCCTATTTCTGTATTTCTCGGCTCTACCAAATAATTTAAATATTGAGACAAATTATTTTCAAATTGTCGCTGTCGTTGAATTTCCAATTTTTTGATTGTTTGCTGGTCTTCCTCAATGCTGTCCTTGCTCAGCAGAGAATGACCGTACAAATAAGGATACCGACAAATCAATTCGCCCAAGGGAGAATGACTATCTTGTTTCTGCGGTTGTGGTTCTTGCTCTACGGCTTTTACTAAGCGCTCTAGGGTTTGGAATTCTTCACTTTTAGTAAAGAATGCTATTTGTTCTTGCAAGCGCTTGACTATGTAAAATTCCATCCCGAATCGAGGAGAAGTTTGTTTAAATAAAGCTACTAAATTGGCGATCGCCAATTTGTTATGTGAGTGCAATTGCCAGCGGTTGATGGGGATGTAGCAGCAGCGGTGGAGGATATATTTAAACTCGCGATCCGATCGCTTGACGGAGATTATACTGTACAAAGTTGCTTCAATTTCGCGATCGGGATAGCCCATACCGTCGATAAATAGCTTGCGGAAACGCTCGATTACCTGTGCGGGGGATTCTGTGTCCACGCAGGAGACAATGTGATCGTACAATCTCTGTTCGTTGCTGCCAATTGGCAGGGTATCTGAGGGCGGGGTGAGAATACTGCTGTCTGCATCGGTGTCTGGAATGCTCTGTGCCACTTCTGCGACGGCGACTGTCGGTTGTTCCTCAAAAGTTCCGGGATTCAAGAACCAATAGTGTTCTTGGCTTAATTGTTTATTTGCCGCCCAATCCAAAGCTGACTGCAAGCTTTCTCCGGTGAGTAACTGCGATTCATCTTGGCGATCAGAAGCCAGCCATGCTGCCAGCGCCTCGCGGTACGGAGCCAAATTTCCCAGTTCTTTTTCCACCCAGAACTGATTTAAAACTGATTGATAAAGTTGGTTAGCAACTATTAATTGACCCTGAGATTTAACTACGAGTCCTGACAGTTGCAATTCGATTTGTTCG
This sequence comes from Microcoleus sp. bin38.metabat.b11b12b14.051, assembly GCF_013299165.1. Taxonomy (NCBI): domain Bacteria; kingdom Bacillati; phylum Cyanobacteriota; class Cyanophyceae; order Oscillatoriales; family Microcoleaceae; genus Microcoleus; species Microcoleus sp. bin38.metabat.b11b12b14.051. The sequence continues at coordinate 49,650 of NZ_JAAFKD010000037.1, read as the reverse complement.
GGAGAGTAATCGGCAGGTACTCCCGGCTTTTGTCCCGGTTTTTCTGGGTCGGGCGGCTGCAAAATTTGCTGGTAGAGCGTTAACAGTTTGGTGAAGTCGCAGCGGCTGTGTTCAAGGCGATCGCGAATAGCTGTCAAATGTTGGGGTTCGTCTTGTTCTTCCCAATCTTTAATAATTCTGTGTTTGAGCAGTCTTTTTACCTGCTGGGCTTCGCAATTTCTGCCAATAAACGGCCCGTATTCCAGTAGCAAGTAGCAAAGCTTTTGAGTCAGAAATGGTTGACCGCCCGTCCAAGCTAATATTGCTTGCAGCACTTTTTGGGGGCGAAAAGCTTTGAGTGCCAATCCTTTGGCTAGCGGCAAACTTTCGTGCAGTTGCAATCGACTGAGATTAATCGCTCGTCCAATATTAAAAGGGTTGCGGCTTGGATCTCGGATCAATTCTGACGGGGCTGCTACTCCGAAAACGGCAAAAGTTAGGCGATCGTATTCTGGTTGTTCTGCTCGCTTGGAGTAACAGCCGCGGATCGAGGCAAAAAAATCGCTGGTACTGAAATTTAGACTGCTGGTGCTGTCAATGTCATCTATCAAAATGACTAAATTTTGCCGAATTGACTTGAGCAAAACTTTTTCGATAAATATCTCGAATCGCTGCACCGGCGATAGCAGTTCGCGATCGTTCCACCACTTGATGGCGTCAAACTTGTTTGTGAGGCGCAAGCTGCTGGCCATGCGGTACACGATCGCGCCATACCATTTTTCGAGGGTGATTTCTGGGCTGCTAATGCTTTTGAGGTTGACGGCGGCAAAAGCTATACCTTCTGCTTGCAACCTTTTTGCCGTTTGCACTAGCAGGCTGGACTTTCCCATTTGCGGCGCACTCAACACGTAGCAGAATTGTCCGGCTTTGAGTCCTTGGTAGAGTTCGCTGTCTGCCGATCGCCTGACATAGGTGGGCGCACCGGCAGGCAAATATCCTCCGACTTGATATTGGTAGGTTGAGTTGACGAATGTTGTCATCTGCGAATTCATCAAGATGCTGCGCCTCTGTGCTGTGCGATCGAAATGTTACACATTGAAATAATTATTATTGCTCGGTTACTCTTGTGGAAAATTTTTGTGCTTCTTTCTCTATTGTCTGCTAACTCACCTTTATCCATATCAATCTTTACTGTATCTTTGCAACGCACAATCATTTAAATTTTGACTCAAAGCAATTGAGAACGCCTACATCCGAGTTTGTTCACATTTTTTTACAATAATACTTTAAAATTCACCCGGTGGTATGATGTTGTCAGGGAAATTCATAACCGCAGCGCCGTCAACGTTGTGCCGGCTCTGCCTGCTGGCGGAGGCCGAAATTCAAGGCTTAGCAACCGGCGCCAATAAAAAACCCCAGCGTTTGGCTGAGGACTGCTTGAGTGGGAGATATCGTTAATCTGCGTTTTTTTAGTTGACTTAGATTGCATGGAATTCCATGCTGCTGACAATCCCCGGACTTCCGCAAGCGCGGGGACAATTAAGGACAAACTTTTGGGGATAAATCCACAAAAAGTTTAATTCTTAAAGGCGCTGTCAGTACGCCACCAGCCATTGACCAAACTATAAAAGTGAAGTCTGTGGCTAATTTATAGAAGATGCGCCCTGATGACTTAACTACCCGATGGATGAGCACCCTGATGGCATAACTCCCTGATGGATCGACGCCCTGATGGCTTTCGCTCCACTACCCAAAAAATTCTGGTTGGTGGATGATCGTGGACATTAGTAACACGTCACTTCCGGCGTTTCCGATCGCAAGCGGGTGTGCCTGTCTGAATTGATTATGGCAGGCAGATTTATCAGAAGACAAGTGGGCTATTGCATCAACCCACTTCTGAGAGATCGGGTTAGCCAAAAGGTGTCTATCTACTCAAATCAGGGTCATCGAACATGAAAAACAGCATCTTAGTATTAGCGGTAATCGCCTCAGGTAGCATTGGCTTTTTCCAGACAGGGAGCGCCCGTGCGAATGCGATCGTCCCACAAGCTTCATCAGCCAGCAGTTTGACTGCGGGGGAGAGTCGTCCCGACTTTAACTACACTGGAACGAATGAAGATGGGGAGCAGGAAGAAGTGAAAACGGGTAAAGGCAGGAAATAATTGGCGCTCTCAGTGGTTCCCTAGCGCTGCGGTGGTGGGGGTGGTGGTGTGTTTGTTGTCGCAACCGCCTTGGCGATCGCGGGGGGAGGAAAACTTCCTCCGTATATCAGTCTACGTCATCCAAGGGGTTGAAGTCAGAACGGTGAATGGGAAAATAAACAGGTAAGGCAAGTCTGTGGGTGGAGTTTCCCCGCCTGTCAACTTCCTTACCTTCTGATGTTCGGGATTCGGATCTGGCACAATCGTATTTCATCTCATAAAAACCCAATGGAAAATATTCTCGAAACTACCCGCAGACAACGCGTATTGACAAGAACCCAGGAACGGCGTCAGGCGACACCCAAAGAAAAACAGTTAATTCACCTGCTGGCAAACATGGCTTGCAGTTTGGTTAACTATGACTACAAACACGCAACGGGGAAGGAAACTCTCGCACCTTCGGAGCGCAAGCGTTTAGCCGAATGGCACTACCTGCGAGTTCAGCAAATTCGCCGGATCGAACGCTCGTTGGAGCCCGTAGCGACTCTCAAGCGCGTCTACTACAAGAGCATTCTCAGTCCGAGGGATCTGAAGTCTTTGAAACTTCTGTGGCTGGATGAGGACAAAAACCGCGTCAAACGGGTCGATCCTGACTTAGATGACATCCTCAGCTCCGCTTTGGATCGGGGAGATACTTTGAAACAGCTATTTCATACGATCGAGTCTAAGGAACGGATCTTTGCGGAAACTCCTCGCCCCGGCGTTGTACCGCTGTGGGTGCAAGAGTGGGAAGACTCGGAATATGACATCAACTTTTTTCCGCCTTCGTTCTCTGCATGGGTTTCCATCGTGGACGATTAGGGTTAAGAAAAACTCTTGTACATGGGAGCGATCGCCAAAATCTGAGGGTAAAGCTATTGGCGATCGCTATCATTGGTAAAGAAGGGGGGTGTCTGGCGCGATCGCGACATTGGGCACAACCATCGGGGTACACCAGAAGTAAATCCGAGTCAGTAGCATTGTACAATGGGGGAAAACCAGGGCTTCAGCTAATAGCTGATAACTGATAGCTGATAGTTGCTCATGACTGACTCGATTTCTACTTCTCCATTAGACACAGCGGCCGATACAGCCGAACTCCGCTCACAGTTGAGGTCAGGTTCAGAAAAAACTCAACTGCAACTGCTGCAACAACACATAGCAGATGCGGGTTGGGACGTATTGATGGAATTTTTATTAGAGCGCAAGTCGGAGGAACCGACAGCGGTAATGGGTAAGGCTTACCAAATTCTTTATAGTGCTGACTCTGCGAGAGTGAGGGAGTTTTTGCAAGCGAATTTTCCGACGGGAGTTGTGCAATTGCGATCGGACTCTAAGATTGATTACACTCCGCTGCAACAATTATTGGCGCTACAGGAATTTCAAGAAGCCGATCGCTTGACTTTAGACAAGCTTTGTGAATTGGCGGGGGAAACAGCTTTGCAAAGAAAGTGGCTGTATTTTACCCAAGTTGAGAGTTTGCCGATCGCGGATTTGCAAACAATGAATACTTTGTGGAAAGTTCATTCGGAAAACAAATTTGGCTTTTCGGTGCAGCGAGAAATTTGGCTGAGTTCGGGGAAGAATTGGGATAAATTGTGGCCGTTAATTGGCTGGAAGAAAGGCAATAATTGGACGCGCTACCCGCAAGAGTTTATTTGGGATTTGAGCGCGCCGAGGGGTCATTTGCCGCTGTCAAATCAGTTGCGGGGAGTGCAGCCGTTTTCGGCTTTGATGGCTCATCGGGCTTGGGTGAAGTAAGACACAAACGAAGATCCGACGGCGGTTGAAACCGCGTCTTGTCAAACAATGTCCGCCTCCGCGGACTCAAGAGAATCATGTAAAACGTGATTTTTATCGCCTATTCTTCAACCCGCGGAGGTGGTCGCTGAGCTTGTCGAAGTGCGGGTTTTGTTTGTATAGCCGCGGTTTCAACCGCCGGGTCTTTTTTTAGGAAAGTTGGGAAATTTTGTATAATTGATATTTGAATGAATTAGCGAGAGGGGCACGAGTCATGGTAAGCATCGGAACCAAACTCACATTAGAAGAATTTTTAGCTTTGCCCGACGGAGACATATATTATGAGTTTGTAGATGGTGAAGCAGTTCCTAAAGTGTCTCCAAAATTTTTTCATTCGACTTTACAGTTTGCTTTATGTCACCTAATGGGTACATGGTGCAAAAGTCGCGGGCGAGTTCTTCCGGAATGGGCAATTCTATTAAAGCGTCAGGGTAAAGATTGGGCACCCGTTCCTGATTTGACGTATATTTCCTATGAACGTCTGCCGAAAAATTGGCGGCACAATGAAGCTTGTCCTGCAATTCCTGAATTGGTAATTGAGATTATCTCTCCCGATCAAAGTATGAAGGAATTTGAAGAGAAGGCGAAGGATTATTTGGCAGCGGGTGTTCCGCGAGTTTGGGTTATAGATCCAGAATTGATTTTAATTAGGAGCTTTTTCCCTGATGGTTCTAGTGAGGTTTATACTGATCGTATGGCAATTGTGGATGAGTTGTTGCCGGGTTTAGAGTTGACGACTCGACAGATTTTTGAAGAGGCCCAGTTGATTGATTGAGGGCAAGGTTTCTACTCAATCAGAATCAAATTTTGCCAATTAACAATTCATGCAAACAGCAATCGACCTTTAGGTTCTGGGATAGCGCGTCCTAATTCTTGTGCAGTTTCAATCCATTCTTGAATCACGACTTCTACATTTTGCACGGCTTCCTGATAGGTTTCACCATCTGCGGTACAACCCGATAGTTCGGGAACTTCGACAATGAAGGCTCGATCGAATTCACTCCAGTAAATAATCAGTTCATACTTAATCTGCATCTTGTCCTCCGAGTTGATAGTTCAAAATTACGGTGCGAACTTGTTTGACTTGATACGCTTTTGCTTTAAAATAAGTTAGCTACCTTGGCGCAGCATCCATACCAAAAAACCCAAAATTTGCTCGACAGGAGGAAGTGGATAATCCATCAAGTCGATTGTTACTATTTGCCCTTCAAGTTTGAGGAATCGCCACTGAGTGCCATTGCTTACCACACCGTAAATTATCAGAATCGGTTTTTGCTTTGCCTCATTAAATTTTTGTGCAGCCACCATTTCTGCAATACATTGCCCAAATCCTGTTCTGAGATCAGCTTTTTTTGCCTCTATAATGATGATTGCCGGTGCTTCAATTTCTAGTATTTCTTCGGAAAGACTAAAAAGAAAATCACACATTCCGTTCAATCCTATTGATTCGTCTACTGTGAAATCTTCTCCCGAAAATAAGCTGACTCGCCGCTGTAAAATTCGTCTTGCTTCTAACAAGACAGGGTAAATAATTCCTTCTGAACGAGCTTTTTCGCTCGCGGATGAGGCTAAAGGCAGGCTTTCTTCTAAAAAGGCAGTCAGTGTTTGAGAGGGGGTAATTGGGTCAATATCAGGCAAAAAACGAACTGCTTCTACAGTGGTTAGATTAAACGCTTCCTTGACTTTACCGATTGTGGTGAAAGAACTGTAGGGCATAGGGATTAACAGTATAATTTTAATAGCTAACTATATTTAAATTCACAGAGATTCATAGAGTTGTTTTTGTTCTTTGTCAGGATGCACCTGTTGATTCAAACTAATTTTGTCGCCCACTTCATAGCCAGAATTAAAACCAGCTTCGCTACTGACTTGAGAATCTGTTCTCGTTTTAACTTTAACCCCTCGACTCTGTAAATAATCCTCGATCGCCTGTTGGTTCTTTTCAAACATCGATCGCACTACAATAGCAGGAGTAGCCGCCGTATCAGCCGATCCCGGAATCCCCGACTCCTCCATCTCCCGCTTTTGTTCCAGCAATCGTTGTCTCAACCTTGTCGCGCATCCCACCCGAAAAGCATTCAGATACGCCAATCCCCGGCCGCTTCCCTTGCGATATTTCGCCCGTTTCTCGATCGCAGAACTCAAATACTCATAAAGGTGCTTGCAAACAATCAGATTTGTAGAGCTTCCCACCAAAAACATACTACCACTATAATTGTTCCGCATACCCGTACAACCGTTAGCTTCAGCAATCCCGGAAAACAGGATCATTTTCCAAGTGACAAATTTGGATGTTGTCTCGACTCCGCTTTCGTCAATCTCTTCTTGGTGATTCGGGCCTAAATCGGAGAGGCTAAGATTATACTGGGCTAGTAAAACGGAAGCTTTGGCGGCGGCTGCTGTCGATTCGTTTTCGTTGGATGAGGTGGCGAGGGCTAGGAGTTTTTTGATTTTTTCGACAATACTTGTGTCTGCCATTTTTCGATGGGTTGTGGGTGAGGGTAGGCGGTGGTAGATTTGGGGATGTTGATATTTTACTAGAGTTGGGAATGTGCGATCGTATTTTTAGGATTTTTTTTTAACCGCAGAGGGCGCAGAGGGCGCAGAGGAAGAGAGAATAGAAAGAATTTTGCTACTGATTGGTATACTATTCTAGGACTTCTAGGACGGATTTGGGCGCTAATTTATCTTTAAACCAGACGATTTTTGCTGGCACATCTTTGATGTTAACTCCGGCTTTTTCTAAGTTCAGTCGTTCGGAAATTGCTAATATCAAATTATCACATCCAGACTTCTGTACTTGTGCAAATTTCTTTTGTAAATACTCCGGCCGCCAATAGCCAACTATTTCTAATATAAACACTCGCCCGTCGGGATGCACTAACCGAAAGTCGGGAATCATCACGCTGCCGGGAATAGGGATTAAGTCTACTTCTCGTTCTAGTTTCCACTCGGTTTTTAGGCTATCCCATCGGTTAGCAAATGCTGCTTCTAGCATACTATCATAGGGTTTGCCGGGGGGATAGTGGCTGACTAAACCGCAGTCGGAATTAAGTGTGAATTTACCTATTTTTATTACCCCGCTAAAAGTATCTTTGGTTTGCAGGGTTGAGTGCATACTCCACTTGGTGACGTGTAGGAGTGCGGGGAGCATTTTGGCGAGGGCTAAGCCGTACCGGGTGCTGGGTTTGAATAAGCTTGTAGGCCCGTCTATTGTGAGGGTGAAACCGTGGTCTGCATCGCCTTCGATGTAGGTCATTAATTGAAATAATTTTAAATACCTAAATAGGAGTTTGTATTCTCCGGGATCGTTGCGGTGGGCTGTTAGTTGGACTTGACTTGCTCGGTAAAATATGCCTTGGACTTGGGAAAGATTGTATTTATGAAGCAGGTTTTCGGGAGTGGGTGCGTCGAATTGGGTGAGGATTTTGTTTTCGTTTAAATCGGCGTATAAACCTTTACTGATTTCGTGGGGAGAAACTTCTCTGGTTAAGTCTTGGCTGAGCTCTGTGGCTACTGTTTCGAGGGTTGTTTGGGTGGATTGTGGGCTGGGTGTCGATCGCGCTGACAAGGCAAATACTCGCTGTCTCAACTCTAGTGGTTCTAGGGGGCTGACGACTTCTAAGGTGCTGAAACCGCCTTTTAGCAGGTGCGCTAATCCCCGTTTGAGCCGATAGTCGGGGCTGTCGCCTTCTAATTCTAGCAAGCGTCCGTCGAGTTCGCCTTGGGTTTTGCCGATCGCACTTTGGAAGCAATCAATCATTTCGGTAGCTGCTTCTAAGTTTTTCGCATCTATCTTGAGGCGCAAGGGAATGATTGATTCGCCGTTTTGGCGGTGGCTTAGTAAATCGGTTGGTAACATTTGACAGTTGATAGTTGACAGTGGACAGTTGGTAGGGGCGGTGCCCCCGTGCCCGCCCTCATTGACAGTTAACAGTTAACAGTTAACAGTTGATCGAAGGAAGAATTTAGGCTGGCTACCAGGGAATGTCATCATCATCTCCCCATTTTGCAGGTGTTTCTGCGACTTTTTTTGTTGTCTCTCGGTTGACTCCGTAAATGGGTGTTGGTTTGACAATTTCTAATTTCGGATGTTCGGTTGGTGGCGGTTCTATTTGTGTTTGCGGTGGGGCTTTTTGAATTTGCATTCCGCCTCGCCGTCGCTGGGATGTTCTTTCTTCGCTAGTGTCTTCGGTGACAACTTCGTAGAGAATCGCTAACTTGTTTACATCGCTACTTTTGCGGAGAACTCTACCTAATCTCTGGATGTATTCGCGTTCGCTTCCGGTACCAGATAATATGATAGCAATTCTGGCGTCTGGTACATCAACTCCTTCGTTGAGGACGTGGGAGGCTACGAGGGTTTTGTATTCGCCGCTGCGAAATTTATCGAGGATTTCGTGTCTTTCTTTGACTGGAGTTTGGTGGGTGATTGTGGGGATGAGAAATTCTTGGGAAATTCGGTAGACTGTGGCGTTGTCTCCTGTGAAGATTAAGGTGCGCTGGGGAGAGTGTTCGGCTAATATTTGGGCTAAGATTCGCAGTTTCCCTTCGGTACAAAGGGCGATTTCTTTGGCTTGGCGGTGGGCTATCATGGCGCGTCTTCCTAATGGCGATCGCGCGCTGGCCATGATAAACTGTTTCCATCCTTCGAGGCTGGATATTTTGATGTTGGATTGTTTTAAGAAGTCGTTGCGAATGTTCATGGCTTCGCTGTAGCGCTCGGTTTCTTCTTTTGACAGTTTGACCATAATCTGAACTATTTTATGGTCGGCTAAGGCGTCGCCTGCTAAATCTTCGGGTTTTTTGCTGTATACTGTAGGCCCGATGAGGAAGTGTAAGTCGCTGTGACGGCCATCTGTGCGATCGGGTGTTGCTGTCAGTCCGAGTCGAAAAGGCGCGATCGCATATTCTGATATTACTCGATAAAAGTCCGTTGGTAAATGGTGGCATTCGTCAAACACCAGCAAGCCGTATTTATTCCCCAAGGTTTCGACGTGAATGCTGGCGCTATCATAGGTTGCGACTAAAATTGGCGTTTTGTCTCGCGAACCTCCACCCAACAATCCGACTTCGATGTCGGGAAAAGCTGCTTTTAAATTAGCGTACCACTGGTGCATTAAATCGAGAGTTGGTACTACGACTAATGTACTCCGCCCGGTGACTTGCATGGCTAATTGTGCCAAGTAAGTTTTGCCGGAAGCGGTGGGGAGGACTACTACTCCTTGACTTCCGGCTTCTTGCCAAGCTGCGAGGGCTTCTTGTTGATGCTGGTAAGGCTGCATTTCGACGCTGGGCACGAGTTCGAGTAGTTCGTATCCCCTGGCTTCGTCGGTGAAGTTGGTACAATCTGCTTGCAAAGATTCTACCAGCGGGCGGTAGTGAATGGCTCGAATCCGAAATTTTTCCACGCGATCGTCCCACGTGGCAAAGTCCGCCCAGTCTCTGCCTTTGGGCGGCGGGTGCAGCAATAGCGTTCCGCGATCGAATGTTAATGTAGGTATGCGGGGCATTTGTTTTAGAGACGCGCTGAGTGCAAGCCTGTTAAATTATAGGCGATCGATCAAATATATTGACAGCAGACTCTCTATAAGTTAGTTTTTTTTTAGCAAATCTATAGAACCACAATCTACTTTATACTGTTACGGGCTGTTGGTTGAGATTTTTACCATTTTTGATCGGATAAGTTTGCCACACTGTTAAAAGTTTGTAGTAGGGACTTTAGTCCTTCCTGCTGAGTTGGCAAGAAAGGACTTAAGTCCTTACTACAAACCTGAAAAGAAAGGACTGAAGTCCTTACTACGAACCTGTTTTTATTTTTTTTGCAAGGCTCCAAGTTCACTTATTCTCAGAAGAGTATGTTTGACTTTATCAAATACAAACAAAATTTTTTAGAAGCCACCCAGGGCTGGGATAACGAAAAATGGAGCAATTTTAATCAAAATCCCTTCCTGCTTTCTTCCCCCATCCTTCAAGATTGTCACGTTAAGAATTGTCGTTTGGTTGAAAGTCGGGCTAAGATGTTGGAATATCTGCCCAAAAATAGTGTGGTGGCTGAGGTAGGTACTCAATACGGGCGCTTTGCTGAAAAAATTCTCGCTGTTACTAAGCCTCAAAAGCTGCACCTCATAGATTATAGTTTGGATTTGTTTAAACAAGAGTTAAGTCAAAAAGAAAACAGTCTGTTAAGCAAGGGAATAGAACAGGGAAATGTCGAGCTTCATGAAGGCGATTCTTCGACAATTTTAAGCAGCTTTTCTGATGAATATTTCGACTGGATTTATATCGATGCCGATCACGCCTATGAAGGTGTCTGCAAAGATATTCAGCAAGGTTATCCTAAAGTCAAGCCCGACGGGATGATGATTTTTAACGATTATACGAATTGGTCGGTATGTGAGATCATGCCCTATGGTGTGGCGAAAGCGGTAAATGAGTTTTGTATTGCCAACGACTGGGAAATCGTATTTCTAGCGCTTCAGTTCCTAGGCTATCACGATATAGCGCTTAAGAAAAATACCGGGGAAAAAGAGGTGCGAATTCAGTTGCAGGAGGCTAAGTCCCAATTGCAGAGTTCGCAAGCTCGGATGCAACAGCTTGAGTTAGAGTTGGAGCAGGCCAGAAGCGCGATCGACTTTATGGAAAATGATAAATTTTGGAAATTGCGATCGCAATGGCTGAAAATTAAACAAATATTCTCCTAGCCCAGCCGGATGGGGAAATCTAAAATCTCCAATGGTATTGTCCCGCTAGGACTGATTTTTGCGTTAAATTCGATCGACATAAGCCTGATTTAGAGGTATAGATGGAAATAGGTGTCCCCAAGGAAATCAAGGATTTGGAGTTTCGAGTTGGGCTCAGCCCAACAAGTGTCCGGGCTTGTTCGGACAAAGGCCACACCGTTTTCGTCGAAACCAATGCTGGTGCTGGGGCCGGTTTCGCCGACGAGGACTACCTTCAAGCCGGGGCGAAGATTGTCTCAAAAGCTTCAGATGTCTGGAACCGCCAACTAATTGTTAAAGTTAAGGAACCCCTACCTGCTGAGTATCCGCTGATTCAAAAAGAGCAGTTGCTATTTACATATTTGCATCTTGCTGCCGATCGCACATTAACCGAGCACTTAATCAGCAGCGGAGTCCAAGCCATCGCCTACGAAACCGTCGAACTCCCCGACAGGAAATTGCCCCTGCTAACCCCGATGAGCATTATTGCAGGACGTTTGGCTGTGCAGTTCGGTGCTCGGTTTTTGGAACGACAGCAAGGTGGCAGAGGTGTACTTTTGGGAGGCGTACCGGGGGTAAGACCGGGCAAAGTTGTAATTTTGGGCGGCGGAATCGTCGGCACGGAAGCAGCCCGCATCGCTGTGGGAATGGGCGCTAGAGTGCAGATTTTAGATGTAAATGTCGATCGACTCGCTTATCTAGAAACTCTGTTCGGTTCCAGAGTAGAATATCTCTACAGCAGTCCTTTGCAAATTGAAACCGTTATCCCGGATGCCGATTTATTAATTGGCGCAGTTTTAGTCTTGGGCAAAAAAGCTCCGGTGCTAGTTTCTCGCAAATTTGTTGCCAAAATGCAGCCCGGTTCTGTGATTGTTGACGTAGCCGTCGATCAAGGCGGCTGCGTGGAAACTTTGCGAGTAACTTCTCACACAAAACCTACCTATGTTGAGGAAGGAGTTGTGCATTACGGCGTACCAAATATGCCCGGTGCCGTGCCTTGGACTGCGACTCAAGCTTTGAATAACAGCACTTTGCCTTATGTTTTGCAATTGGCCAATCACGGAATTAAAGCTTTGGAAATGAATCCGAGTTTAGCAAAGGGATTGAACGTGCAGAATCACCGATTAGTGCATCCAGCCGTGCGCGAGGTTTTCCCAGATTTAGCCGATTAAACATAAATCCTGTAGGGTGCTTAACAGTTGACAGTTGACAGCTTGCCCCGAGCGACTTGCCCCGAGCGAAGTCGAGGGGAGTCGAAGAGTTGACAGTTGACAGTTGACAGTGAAGTTTTTAGGCAGGGGATTTAAGCCCCAGCCTAAAAACAATCCACCTAAAGGTGGGGGCTTAAATCCCCTGTGCTTTCGGTCAGCTCGTAGCTTTTCGATTAATAAACTAAGGCTATTCTGACGCACCCTACTAAATTAATGGTAAGATTATGGTTGATAAACTTGGCGGATTTCATCTAGGTTATTAGCTGCTAGCATATCGGATGCGATCGCCTGCAAAACAGCAACATCAGAAATTGCCGAAATTTCATCAAGCAGCACCAATCCTTCGTCTCCAAATTTCAGTCTCAAACCGAGTTCGATCACCTGGATCAATGCTCGTTTAGTGCGCGCTTGTTCCTCCAGTAACTCAGCATCTTTTTGAGATAACTCAGCATCTTTTTGAGATAACTCAGCATCTTTTTGAGATAACTCAGCATCTTTTTGAGATAACTCAGCATCTTTTTGAGATAACTCAGCATCTTTCTGTGCCGCTAGTTCGTCGCCCGTAGGAATCGGAGCGCCACTAGCATAGCACCAGCGCAACCAAGTACCATTAACATTTTCAAATTCACCTTCCCACAGAGTTAGTCCCAAACCGACTTCGGGAAACCAAGCATCAGTTTTGGGAACGTAAAATTGATTCTGCAATTCAAAGACTCGCAGCGTACTACCTCTCAACTCGCGTAGCGGATCGTAGACTACATAATACGGGATTCGCATTCGAGCGTAGTCGATTAACTTGCTACCCAATTCGTTTCCCGGAGTGGGCGAAACAATTTCGATCGCAATTTCGGGAGGTTTGCCAAATTCCCAAAATAAATACGATCGCACTTGTCTTTCCCACCAATCCTCAGCACCAGTAATATTGATACTGAGAAAAACATCCGGGGCGATGCCCGGTTGACGTATGCTGCTGAACAAACCAACATTTGCCGCCGCAATAAAGGGAACAGTAATGCCCGTATCGCCACCGCTATATAAAACCGTTGTCAGCAGTCGCTGCTGTTTTTCGTTGATGAAGCTGTCCAAAGGAGTATCGTCTTCTAAAACTAAGTTGCTAATATCTGGCAACTGACTCGGATCGAGGGTTAATGGCTCAGACATAGGTAGCCGAGGTGAGAACTATCTGCCACAACAATTTTAACATCACGGGCATGGGGCATTTATATTACTCGCATCCCCGAATTAAAATTTAATAGCAAAAAACACTTGACAAATTGGCGGAGATAGGGCACAGTAGTGATTCGTGACCAATGCGGAACTGGCGGAATTGGTAGACGCGCATGATTCAGGTTCATGTGGTGCAAGCCTTCCGGGTTCAAGTCCCGGGTTCCGCATTCCCAAGGCAGACAAAAGTTTGGGGTTAACCCGATACAGGCAATTAACCCCATTCGCTCTGCTGAATTAAACAATGATTACAAGTATTCAAAATCCCCTAGTTAAAGAAGTCCGCAGGCTGCACAGCTCGAAGGGACGCAGGGATCAACAATTATTTTTACTCGAAGGGACGCATTTGCTGGAGGAGGCTTGCGCGGCGAAACATTGCCTAGCAACGGTTTGCTGTACTCCCGAATGGCTGGATCAGCACGAGAAACTGTGGGAGCAAATTGTTAGTTTAGCCGATCGCACAGAATTAGTCAGTGCCAAAGTCTTAGAGTCGATCGCCACTACAGTCCAACCCGACGGCATTATCGCCACCGCACCTCGCACCGCCACAGCCCCCGCAGAAATCTCAACATTAGGCATAGCCTTAGAAACCATCCAAGATCCCGGCAACTTGGGAGCGATCGTCCGCACGGCTGCTGCTGCTAATGCCGACGGTTTGTTGCTGAGCGCCGACAGCGCCGATGTAGACCATCCTAAGGTGTTGCGCGCCTCCGCCGGAGCTTGGTTTAAACTGCCAATAGCAGTCACTCCAGATTTAACCGCCGAAGTCTCCGGGTATAAAAATCGGGGACTGCAAATTTTAGCAACCGTCGCCGACGCCAGTTTAACTTATTGGGAAGTTGATTTGCGAGTGCCGACTCTGATCGTTTTGGGCAACGAAGGTTCTGGGTTGTCAGCCGAATTGAGAAGTTTAGCCGATCGACAAATCCAAATCCCCCTGACTCGCGGCGTAGAATCTCTCAATGTGTCGATCGCCGCCGCCCTCATCTTGTACGAAGCTCAACGGCAAAGAAGTCATTAGTCATTAATCATAGATCGGATTGGTTCGTAGTGTGGACTTTAGTCCGCAAAACAAGAGCGGACTAAAGTCCACACTACGAACGGTTTTTGTTATGGTAATCGATCGTCCAGGATATCAGTCAACTGTCAACTCTTCGACTTCGCGAGCGCGCTCTTCTGTCAACTGCCAACTGCTTTCCTGTCCCTGGTCAACTCCCCCTCTCCCTCTCTCCCTCTCACAAATTTAGGGCATTTTGTTTAACGCGATGCAACTGCGAAAGTAATTTCCGGGTACTCTCATAGCAAAGCAGATCGGGCTTCCATGAAATAAATGTAAAGAAGTGTAGCCAACTGCTCTCAGAAATGTTAAGATTCTTAACATAATGTAGCATTGTGCACGCCCAACCAAAACCTAACCTGAGAGGGTGCTGACTGGGAGTAGCAGCTAGCTACGATAAAACTAAGCCTCTTTAAATGGAAGAAAAGCGCAAGTCCCCGCCCGCTTTCCTTCCCAGCTAAAGCTAGGGGTTTGCTACGCCGCAAACCTTTAGAGGCACAGATCCTCAGCGGGAAAAGCTCATGAAAACTCTTAAGTCCTCAGATACAGATTCTGTTCGCGCTTACTTGCGGGAAATTGGCCGCGTTCCCCTGTTGACTCACGAGCAAGAAATACTCTACGGGAAACAGGTACAGCGCTCAACCGCACTGCACCAAGAAAAAAATATTTTAGCCGAAGAGTTAGGCCGCGACCCGACAGCGGCTGAATGGGCACAGACAGTCGGGCTGTCTGAGGCACAGTTGCAGCGGACGATCGACCACGGGGAAAGGGCCAAGCGCCAAATGGTGGAAGCTAACCTGCGCCTGGTAGTGTCTGTTGCTAAAAAATATATCAAGCGCAATGTAGATTTACTTGACCTAATTCAGGAAGGTACGATCGGGATGCAGCGGGGAGTAGAAAAATTTGACCCGACTAAGGGCTACAGATTTTCAACCTATGCTTACTGGTGGATTCGTCAGGCAATTACGCGGGCGATCGCCGAAAAAGGCCGCACTATCCGCTTACCGATCCACATTACCGAAAAACTCAACAAAATTAAAAAGGCTCAGCGCCAGCTAGCTCAACAGCTCGGCCGCGCTGCTACTGCTGCTGAATTGGCGTCAGAGTTAGATTTGACTCCCAAGCAAATTCGCGAATATCTCGATCGCGCGCGCCTACCACTTTCCCTGGACTTGCGCGTGGGAGACAATCAAGATACTGAGTTGGGTGATTTGTTGGAAGATACGGGCACTACCCCAGAAGATTTTGCGCTGCAATCTTCGTTGCGGACTGACTTAGACCACCTGATGGCGGAACTGACTCAGCAACAGCGAGAAGTCCTCGCCTTGCGGTTCGGTTTAGAAGATGGGCAAACCTTAACTTTGGCCAAAATCGGCGATCGTCTCAACATCAGTCGGGAACGGGTGCGACAAATTGAACGGGAAGCTTTAACCAAACTCCGCAAGCGCAAGCAAGATATCAACGATTATCTCGCCAGCTAGCTAGATGGGGGATTGTGCGATCGAGCAACAACCCGATCGCACAATTCCCCATCTAAAATCGTAAAAACCGCCGCCTTTAATTCGGTTGTGCCCACTTGGTTGCTAGGACTGTCCTGCTACATTGGTAATTACTTAGTAATAAACATCAGCAGCGATCGGATAAGGGTTATTTAATTTAACCGCCCGCGTCTAAAATAACAAGCTGTCTCTGAAACGGAGGTACTCGTGAGCAACTCATCTAATAAATCCCCTGAATTCTTTGAAGAAGACGGAGAAAATGCTAATTTATTATGGCAATACGTGCAGTCAATGGCTCCCGACACTGTTTCTCAGTTGTCTAAGCCGACTTCTCACGAAGTGTTTCAAGTAATGGAGCGAAATATTGTCGGGCTTTTAGGGAATTTACCTTCGGAACACTTCGGGGTGACAGTTACTACCAGTCGCGAACATTTGGGGAGATTGCTCGCCTCGGCTATGATTAGTGGCTATTTTCTGAAAAATGCCGAACAGCGCATGACTTTTGAAAAGTCCATCCAAGCTAGTGAGAGACACGGCTCGGATGATTAGTTGATTATTAACATTTAACTCGTACAATTGTCAAGCCCCCTTCGGAAGATGGGGGCTTTAGATTTTAGATTTTAGATTTTAGATTGAAGATTGAAGATTGAAGATTTTATGAAATTGAAGATTGAAGATTTTATGAAATTGAAGATTGAAGATTGAGGATTCCGGGAAGGAAACCGAACACGAAAATTTGTAGCGCTAAAGTTAGGGAATAGTATTATTTATCACTTGTTGTTTATTAATAAAATTGATAACATGATTGAATGATTAATGGCAAATTACCAACAGCTCGCACGGGTGGCTATCCACCATGTTTTTCAGAGAAATAAGTCGTTACAGCCCGCAGTTGGGGAACAAAGCTTGGTAAATACGAAATTTGCAGTGCGTCTAGGAGTGACCAATGACAAATGACAACTGACAACTCTTCGACTCCCCTCGACTTCGCGGGCGGGCAAGTCGCGAGCGCGCTCTTCTGTCAACTGACAACTCTTCGACTCCCCTCGACTTCGCGGGCGGGCAAGTCGCGAGCGCGCTCTTCTGTCAACTGACAACTCTTCGACTCCCCTCGACTTCGCGGGCGGGCAAGTCGCGAGCGCGCTCTTCTGTCAACTGACAACTGACAACTGACAACTGACTAATTAATATGTCTCTTACTCCTGTGCCCCACAAAGTTATCGGCGTTGCTGCAATCTGGAACGATCGACAACAAATTTTGATTGACAAGCGCCGACAACACGGACTGCATGGCGGTTTTTGGGAGTTTCCGGGCGGTAAAATAGAGCCTGGGGAGACCATCGAAGGCTGCATACAGCGGGAAATTATGGAGGAATTGGGGATTGTGGTAGAAGTGGGCGATCGCTTGATTACAATTGACCACGACTACACTAAATTTACAGTGAGACTCTACGTGCACCACTGCCGTTACGTCAGCGGGGAACCGCAAACGATCGAATGTGATGAAATTCGCTGGGTGACACTCGACGAAATTGACCAATTTACTTTTCCCAAGGCAAACGAACAGATTATCGCTGCACTGCGCTCAATTTGAACTGTATAGCAGAAGGAAGAAGTCCGATGGAAGTCGGAAGAAGGAAGAAGCAATAAAAGGAATAAAAGCAAGGGTTTTAGCAATTAAGAACGTCCTAACCGTCTGGCGCGGTTGCTACTGTCAACTGACAACTGACAACTGTTAACTGCCAACTGTCAACTATTTTTGAACGGGCAGTGTAAAGTGAAAACAACTGCCGCGATCGGGTACCGAGTCTACCCAAATTTGACCGTAGTGGGCGCGGATGATGCCTTGACATAGGGACAGTCCAATGCCGTAACCGTCTGTAGATTTATCTCGCTGCAAGCGATAACTGTCTTCAAAAATTCTCGCGCAGTTTTCTTCGGGAATTCCCGGGCCGCTGTTGCAAATGCTGACTTGAACTTTGTAAGCCGTGCGGTGGAGAATTGAAAGACTAACAGTTCCTCCGTCTGGCGTGTACTTGCTGGCGTTGTCAAGCAGGTTGACGATGACTTGTTTGATGCGATCGGGATCGGCATAAACCAAAGGCAAATCTGCGGGAATGTCTGTTTCTAAGTTGAGACTTTTGGCCTGAAATTTGTCTTGAAATTGCAGGATTACGTCTTGACAAATCGGCCTGAGCTCGATTTTTTTTGTTTGAATGTGCAGTTGAGCGTTGGTACCGCGTGCTGCTTCCAGGATATCTGTAATCATGCGATCGACAATTCTAATTTGGCGGCGGGCTTGTTTCATCAAATGAGCCGCCAGAGTCGGTGTCAAACGGGACTTTTGCCCCTCCTTCACCTTTTGATTTGACTCCAAAGTCTCCAATGCCAAAGATGCGGCTGTCAAGGGATTGCGTAAGTCGTGAGCCAGCATCGCAATAATCCTGTCTTTCAACTGCAACTGCTCTTGCAGGTGTTCTTTTTCCTGTTTGAGCCGAAAAACTTCATCGGCAAGCTGCACCAGTTCAGTGGCGCAAGCAACCGAATAGATCGGTTTTGGGTCGGCCAAAGCTGCTGCCGTCAAAGCAGGGGCAGACTGCTGCTGAGCTGCGTATTCTTCTACAGAACGCTGCCAGCGGGGCCACCAGTGTTCGAGTTGGGCGATCAAATTGCTGCCGGCGAGAGTTTGTCTGGGCTCGGGATGAATTTTGAGCAGCGAGGGAGTGGCTACAAGTTTAAAGTGTTCGGCTAAATCCGGTTGTTCTCCTACGTCGATGACTTGAAGCTCAAAGTCGCACTCTGCCTTCAAATCCTGTAGGGACTTGCGGATGTGTCTGTTCAGTTCCCTGGAAGAGGGACGCTTGTCTACGAACAGCAAAAGCTGTAAAAGCGGTGCGGAAGAAGCCGGCTGTTCGGGAGAACAGTCGGTGTCGCTGGTGCCGGATGTTGGATGGACGCTGTTGAGCTTTTCGATCGGGTGAAAATAATTGACCATTGCCGAGCCGAGTTATTTCACTTCTACTTTAACTGGACAGACGGGAATTCTCCCGCTACATCGTTACTCCGTGTCTTCGGCGGGATGAAAGGCGAGCGAAGCCCGTCGATTGCGCCGAACAAATTGACTCTTCATGCAGCTCTCACTCTTTGAGGCGGCGTATGAGGAAACGAGCAAATTCCTTGGTTTTGCCCAAGTATCGTGCTATGATAGTTATCACTAACCTAACTTTTCGATAATGTACCAAGCTCATAAACTCCGAATCTATCCGACAACTGAGCAGCAGATATATTTTGCTGGTGCTTTTGGTTGTTGTCGATGGTTCTGGAATTATAGCTTGAATCTGTGCCAAGAAACTTATCAAAATACGGGAAAAGGGCTGACTAGAGGTGCTATCCAAGGCTTGCTCCCTCATCTCAAAAAGGAATATCCTTGGTTGTCTAATGCCTATTCTCAGTGCCTACAAGTGGTGGCTCTAAACCTCTCCACTGCTTATAAAAACTTCTTTGATAAACGCGCTGGATATCCTAGCTTCAAATCGAAGCATGGTAGACAGTCAATTAGTTATCCTCAGAATGTCAAACTAGGTGATAGCAGCATCAAACTTCCCATCATTGGGGAAGTCCATTGTCGAATTCATCGGAAAATTGAAGGTACTATAAAAACAGTTACTATCTCCAAGAATACAGATGGGAACTACTATGCTTGTGTCTTAGTTGATGATGGACAAGAAACACCAGAAGGGAGAGCTAATGGTAAGGCGATCGGCTTAGATGTTGGGCTGATAGATTTTTGCGTGACTAGCGATGGCAGTAAATATGCTAATCCTAAGCACCTCAAACAACACAGTCGCAATCTGAAGCGTAAACAACAAAAACTCAGCCGTAAAGAAAAAGGGAGTAATCGGAGAAATAAAGCTAGAAGATTAGTGGCTAAAGTTCACTCTAAAATCAAGAGAGTGCGCGAAGATTTTCTGCACAAGCTATCCCGCAAGATAGTCAACGAAAACCAAGTTATTGCAGTAGAAAATCTCAACATCAAGGGTATGGTAAGAAATCACTGTCTAGCTAAAGAAATTAGTGATGCTGGATGGGGAATGTTTGGGACAATGCTCAAGTATAAAGCTAAAAAAGTCGGAAAATTGTATATCGAGATCGACAGATTTTTTCCGAGTTCTAAAACTTGCAATAATTGCCTCCATAAAGTATCGTCCATGCCTTTGAATGTTCGCCATTGGAATTGCCATAAGTGCGGAAGTTGCAATGATAGAGATATCAATGCGGCAAAAAACATTAGGGATGAAGCCTTGCGGATTTGGGCATTGGGAACCAGTGCTTCTGCCAGTGGAGGGAATGTAAGTCGTGGTGGCAAGCCTTCGGTCTTGTCGGATGCAATTCCCGTTGAGACTGGAAGCTCCCAGCATAGTGGTACTCCGCTTGCTGATGAGTAGTTCACTACTTACTTTAGATTTACGCTATTGTCCGATGATTTCATTACGGCGGGCCCATGACATTTTTGAGATGGAAGAAAAATGAGTCGCTACAGGTAGTAGTGAAAGTGGCGATCGCCTTTTTTGTGCTGTGCCTGTTGCTGACGCTGCACCGCTACTACAGCCTTTACGCTACTTACGACCAAGGCATTTTCAATCAACTTTTTTGGAACGGCACTCGGGGTCACTTGTTTGAGAGTTCCCTGTCTTCGGCTTTGTCCACTAACGTGGTTCACCAAAATCAGCTCCCGTCTGTATCTTACTACCGGTTGGGGCAGCATTTCACTCCGGCGCTGATGGTGTGGCTGCCAATTTACTCGCTGTTCCCCTCGCCTATCACTTTGACGGTGTTGCAGGTAACTTTAATTACGGCGGCGGGTTTGGTTCTCTACGCTCTCGCTAGACACTATCTAGAGCCGCGACTGTCGGCGACAATTGTGGTGAGCTATTATGCAGCTAACGCGGTTATCGGCCCGACTTTGGGCAATTTTCACGATGTTTGTCAAATTCCGCTTTATGTCTTCGGCTTGCTGCTGGCGATGGAGAAGCGCTGGTGGCCGCTGTTTGGGATTCTGGCAACTTTAATTTTGGCCGTGCGGGAAGATTCGGGCATTGTTTTGTTTGGCGTGGGGGCTTACATGATTTTGAGCCGGCGCTACCCTCGGACTGGTTTGGCTGTCTGCATTCTCAGTTTTGCTTACACGATCGTCCTGACTAATCTGATTATGCCTTTGTTTTCTGCTGATATTTCCCAGCGGTTTATGATGGAACGCTTCGGTCAGTATGCTGATGGAGATGAAGCTTCAACGCTAGAAATTCTTTGGGGAATGGTTAGCAATCCCGGGCGGTTGCTAAATGAGCTATTTACGCCGTTTTTTGGTAAGATTAGATACCTCTTGGGGCAGTGGTTGCCGTTGGCTTTGGTTCCTGCCGTAGCACCCGCTTCTTGGACGATCGCAGGCTTCCCACTGCTGAAGCTATTTTTAGCTAAAGGAGAGTCGGTGCTGGCCATTAATATTCGCTATGCGATGACTGTGGTTCCGGGGCTCTTTTACGGGGCAATCCTGTGGTGGGCGAGCCGTCAACAGGAAGAAGATAGAATTAGGAGGGGAGAACAAACTATTTTGCGTTTTCCGAATGCGATATTTCCTTTCCCTTCGTCTTCACGGTTTCGCCGCTTTTGGGCGTTTTGCATCTGCTTGTCGCTATTTTTTACCTTCACGTCTAATCCTAATCGGACTTTTTCGTTTATTTTGCCTGATGCGATCGCTCCTTGGGTGCAGGTTCCTCTAGTCAAACAGTGGCAGCACGTCTCTCAAGTGCGGCCACTATTAGCTCAAATTCCTGCTAATGCTAGCGTGGCTGCAACGAATACTATTGTGCCGATTTTGTCAAGCCGCCGGGAAATTCTCCGGTTTCCGATGTTTGAACTGCGGAATGATGCGGGAGAGGCAGTGAAGATGGATTATGTAATTGCCGATATGTGGCAGTTGCAGCAGTATCAGGCTGCGTTTAGCAGGGAACGGGGACAGTTGCAGCAAATCGTACCGCAGATCGATCGAATATCCAAGTCTGGAGAGTACGGGATTGTTGGCTTTGAAGACGGCGCGATTTTGATGCGGAAAGGTGCTGTGTCAAACTCTGAATCGGCGTCTGCTTGGGCTAGTTTTCGTCGCCAGTTGGCACCGATTTTGAAGCAAGGGTAATCGGGTACGCCGATCGCCCGAAACTGTGGGTGCAGTCCCAATATTCCAGAAACCGGGCGATCGAGCAATTCTTGCCAAAACCCGGTTTTTGCATAATTTTCCCTTCTTGTGGCTGCCAAAAGTCAGCCCTCGGGCATAAATTTGCGATCGGCTAACATTTTAGGGTGTGGATTATACAAGAAAGTAGTCAACAATAAACATTAAGATATATAAATTCTTTGGAGGGGACACAAATGAAAATTTTGGTATTGGCATGGGAGTTTCCTCCCAGAATAGTAGGCGGTATCGCCCGCCACGTATCGGAACTGTATCCAGAATTGGTGAAGTTGGGGCACTCGATTCACCTAATTACAGTAGAGTTCGGTCATGCGCCGATGTACGAAGTGGTGGAAGGAATACAAGTGCATCGCGTCGTAGTGGGACACGCCAAGGACTTTTTTCACTGGGTAGCCAACCTCAACCAAAGCATGGGCCACCAAGGCGGCAAACTAATGCTGGAGGAAGGCCCCTTTGATATCATCCACGCTCACGATTGGTTGGTGGGAGATGCGGCGATCGCCCTCAAGCATACCTTTAAAGTACCGCTAATTGCCACCATCCACGCCACCGAATACGGGCGCTTCAACGGCATCCACAATGACGGGCAGCGCTACATTAACGCCAAGGAAAACGACCTCGCTTACAACGCTTGGCGGGTAATTGTTTGCAGCGATTATATGCGGCGAGAAGCCGAACTTGTACTATCAACTCCGTGGAACAAAATTGAGGTAATTTACAACGGAATCAGACCGGAAAAAAAGCCGCGCAGAAACGAGTTTGCTGCGATGAATTTCCGCCGCCTTTTCGCAACCGATCACGAAAAAATAGTTTATTATGTAGGCAGAATTAGCTATGAAAAAGGCATTGCTGTATTTCTCAATGCGGCACCTCAAGTAATTAGGGAAATGGGGGGTAACGCAAAAATTGTCATTGTTGGTGGTGGCAATACAGACCATCTCAAAGTTATGGCTTGGAATTTAGGAATCTGGAATAAGTGTTATTTTACAGGCTTCATGTTTGAGGAACATCTCGACAAATTCCAGACGGTGGCTGACTGCGCGGTTTTCCCCAGTCTTTACGAACCTTTTGGGATTGTAGCGTTAGAAAGCTTTGCTGCGAGGGTGCCTGTGGTGGTGTCGAATGCGGGCGGCTTACCGGAGGTAGTTCAGCATACTAAAACTGGTGTTGTTACTGAGGCGAACAATCGGGATTCTTTGGCTTGGGGGATTTTGGAGGTGTTGAAAAATCCGGGTTATGGGCGGTGGTTGGTTGACAATGCTTATGAGGATTTGGAACGCCGCTTTAGTTGGCCGAAGTTGGCGATGGAAACTGAGTGGGTTTATCAGCGAGTGGTGGAGGAAAGGGCCGAGGTTGATTGGTGAAACTCACAGTTGATAGTTGACAGTTGACAGTTGACAGTTGGCAGTTGACAGTTGACAGTTGACAGTTGACAGTTGACAGTTGACAGTTGACAGTTGACAGTTGACAGTTGACAGTTGACAGTTGACAGTTGGCAGTTGACAGTTGACAGTTGACAGTTGATAGTTGATAGTTGATAGTTGGTAATTGGTAATTGGCAGTTGATAGTTGGTAATTGGTAATTGGTAATTGGCAGTTGATAGTTGGTAATTGGTAATTGGTAATCATAAAATATAGCAACCGCCACATCGGTGAGGACATAAATAACCGGAATGAATAGAGACGATACCGGTACGGAATCAATGGTTTGATTCCCGTTATGCAACTGTCAACTGTCAACTGTCAACTGTCCACTGCTATACAAAGGGAATTTGCATCTTGAATATTTTTAGGGACATCGAACCTCAACTCAAACGCAGCTTGCTGACTTTATTTACCGCAGGGTTGCTATTCTGGTGTAGTTTGGCTTCGCTGCTGCCAACTTTGCCTCTGTACGTTCAATCGGTGGGCGGTAGCAAACAGCAGATTGGCTTTGTGATGGGGGCGTTTGCGATCGGGCTTTTGCTGTCGAGGCCGCAGTTGGGTAAAATAGCCGACAGTCGGGGGCGAAAACAAGTTTTGCTGCTAGGCGTCTCAGTGGCTGCACTTGCGCCGATCGCCTACCTATTCGCAAAGTCTGTCCCCTTACTGTTATTTTTCCGAGCTTTTCACGGCATTAGCATCGCTGCTTTTACCACAGCTTACAGCGCTTTGGTCACAGATTTGTCGCCACCAAGAAAGCGGGGCGAATTAATCGGTTACATGAGTTTAGCAGCGCCGATTGGTTTGGCCTTTGGCCCAGCGCTTGGCGGATTTGTGCAAGCTGGGATTGGTTATCCTGCTTTGTTTGCGATGTCGGCGGCTTTCGCCACAACAGCTTTATTTTTTACCAGCAAAGTTGCGGAACCTAATTTTGCTGAGTTAACAAAGTCTGACTCGCTATCTGAGGACAAAAATAGCCAAAAATACTGGCAAATGCTGTGGAATCCCCGGGTGCGGATTCCGGCTTTGGTGTTATTGCTGGTTGGTTTGGTATTCGGAACTTTGAGCACTTTTATGCCTTTGTTTATCCAAGAAACTAAGGTTAATCTGAATCCGGGATTGTTTTATTCTACGGCGGCTGTCGCCAGTTTCAGTTTGCGGTTGGTTACGGGGCGGGCTTCGGATAAATACGGCCGCGGTTTGTTTATTTCTGGCGGTTTAATTTGTTACGCGTTGTCTATGTTATTGTTATATTTTGCTAACAGCAGTGGTGCTTTTTTGATCGCAGCTTTGATTGAAGGTGTGGCAGGCGGTACTGTTATGCCGATGATGGTGACGCTGATGTCGGACAGGTGCGAACCTCATGAAAGGGGTCGATTGTTTTCGATTTGTATTGGCGGGTTTGATTTGGGGATTGCGTTGGCTGGCCCGAGTTTGGGTTTTGTTGCGGAACTTGTGGGCTACAGAAATATGTTTGGCTTGGCGGCGGGATTGGCTGGCTTGGCTTTGCTGATTTTTGTTACTTTGTCTAGCAAGAATTTGTCTCATTCGCTGAAATTTGCGATCGGGCGCGGCAAAGATGTTTATGCTTTGATTGACATCCTCACCGACCTGAAGGCACGGTGATTCCTAAGACTCACAACTTAGGTTTCTGCTTCCTAGCACTAGCCTTCACAGATTTACTCTGTTCAGGTCTTACAGTCGCTCCACAGACTGACACGGCAAGTCCTGCCGCCAAAATATTCCTTGCTGCGTTGATATCTCGATCATGGTTAGTTCCACACTTAGGACATTTCCACTCTCGGACATTCAAAGGCAACTTTTCTACAACGTGACCACAAAGCCCACACCTCTTAGAGCTAGGAAACCATCGGTCAATCTTGACAAAAGTACGACCATACCAGCCGCACTTGTATTCAAGTTGCCTGACCAATTCCCCCCAACTAGCATCACTGATAGCAAGGGCAAGTTTGTGGTTTTTGACCATATTCTTCACAGCCAAATCCTCAACGGCGATGGTTTGGTTTTCACGCACCAGTTGAGTTGTCAGTTTGTGAAGAAAATCTTTTCTAGCATCGCTAATTTCTGCATGAACTCTAGCAACTTTAAGTCTAGCTTTGTGCCGATTATTAGAGCCTTTTTTCTTGCGACTCAACGCTTTTTGAGCTTGACGCAGCTTGTGGCGTTTAGCCTTAAAGCCTTTAGGATTGGCAACCTTTTCACCATTACTCATGGCAATCAAGCTAGTAATGCCCAAATCTAAGCCAATCTGATTAGGAGATTCAGGCAATGCTTCAATTTCAATGTCAACCAAAAGGGAAACAGTCCATCTTCCAGAGGGTGCAAGTTTTACTGTAATAGTAGATGGCTCAGTATTTTTTGGAATCTCCCGACTCCATCGAATAGGCAACGGCTCAGTACATTTGGCCAAGTAGACTTGGCCGTTTTTCCACTTAAAAGCAGATTTAGTGAATTCTGCATTGCCACCATTATGCTTTTTCTTGAAGTTGGGGTATTTCGCCCGACCCGCAAAGAAGTTGGTAAAGGCAGTTTGTAGATGCCTCAAACCTTGTTGTACTGGCACACAGCTAACTTCATTGAGAAATTGCAAGTCTTCTTGTTTTTTCCACTCAGTCAACATCGCAGAAGTTTCAGTGTATCCGACTCGTTCTTGTCTTTCATACCAAGCCTCTGTTCTAAGAGCAAGGGCTTTGTTGTAAACCAAACGAGCACAGCCCATCGTTCTTCTCAGCAAGTTTTCTTGCGACTGAGTTGGATAGAATCGGTACTTGAATGCTTTCTGTGTCATACTTCACATTATAGCATCTATTTTGTGAAAATGTAAATTCCAATATAAAGCCGTCCTAGAAGGACGGGGTTTCAGACCCATTTTTTTGATGAGTAAGAGTTTGGGATGGGCAAGATGCCCATCCCACCAGAAAAATCGATTTTGGGGACGGGAAAGATGCCCATTCCACCAGAAGATTGGCAATTTTAAACAACAACGCACCCTACAAATTACTGTAGGATGCGTCGCTTTTGATAATGGGCTTGGAGGGATTCGAACCCCCGACCTCATGGTTCGTAGCCATGCACTCTATCCAACTAAGCTACAAGCCCCTATTTTTCCTGTTACTTTAAGAGTTGAAATTTTAGATTTAATCTAAGATTGAACAATCTCTGTCCCGCACAGAATCTAACATTAACACCATTCTCAAAATAATGCAAGACCTTTCGCAAAGTTTTTCTCAAGAGTCCGATCGCGCGCAGCTAACTCACCTCGATCGCAGCGGGGAAGCCCAAATGGTGGATGTTTCGGCGAAAGTGGCAACTGTACGGCAAGCTGTGGCCCAGGCGCGGGTGCGGATGCTACCGGAGACGTTGGCTGCGATCGAAGCGGGGAATGCGCCGAAGGGGGATGTGTTAGGCACTGCCCGGTTGGCTGGAATTATGGCGGCCAAGCAGACGGCGAATCTGATTCCTCTGTGTCATCCTCTGCCGATTAGCAGCGTGGAAGTGCAGGTGATACCGGATGCTGAGTTACCGGGGTATCAAATTCGGGCGACGGTGAAAATTAAGGGGGAAACTGGGGTGGAAATGGAGGCGCTGACGGCGGTTTCGGTGGCGGCGCTGACTTTGTACGATATGGCGAAGGCTTTAGAAAAGTCGATCGTCATTGAATCGATTTATCTGGTAAGCAAAAGCGGCGGCAAGTCGGGGGATTATCAAAATTTAGATGCCTAGATTTCCTGTCTTGAGAGAGAGGCAGAATTCAAAAAGCTGCACTTATGATTAAAATAGGCAGAGAACTACTAACAAAAGAGTGAAAAACTATGCCTCCTCGTTGGCCCCGCAAACCCGATCGCAACGATCCAGAGTACCGCCGCTTAGACGATCGCATGAATTTTGCGATCCACGTCGGTCTTTTTTCTGCTACAAATTCTGGTTTGTGGTTTGTTCAAAATTTGCAAAAGGCTGATTGGCCTTGGGCAGTTACAGTAACGGGTGCATGGGCTCTAGTAGTTTTGGCCCACGCGATTTTCATTTTTGCGATCGCCGATTATTCGCCCCTCACCAAAGATTCTGGCTGAAGGCAGTTATCGGCGATTTGTTAGCTCTTGTGATTGATAACAAATAACCTTCTGCTTTTTTATATGCCTAATACTACGCTGGCGATCGAATCCTTAGCCGCAGAAATTGGCGAAAATGTCTACATTGACGTTGCCAAGTGGCATTTGTATCTCCGTGATGCCCACCTGCATACCGTTGTTGCCGAACAACTTTACCCAATGCTGGAAGATGGCGACGCAGATGATGACAGAGTTGGACAAGTTTTGCAAGGCATTTCAGTCAAGTTGGGCGGTGGCAAGCGAGAAGTGCCGCTGGCAGATTTGATTCCCATGCAGTCGAGAGTTCATTTGATGGATGTGCTTGAAGAATTTCAGCGCAAAATGTAAAGTACAGGACTGGTTTTGAAACACAAATAAGGCGGGCATTGCTCGCCTTTTTTGTTTGGGCAGCCCAATCTCAAGCAATAAGTTTGAGATCACAAAACCGAGCTGCCCAAACCGTATAATAGCCAAACTTTCACCCCCTGCTCGCAGCTTGAAGACCAGGCGGTTAAAATTACATGAAACATCGAGCCGGTCAATACCTCCTATGATATCTCGAACTGCTATAAATGACCCAACTTGCAATTTATCAAAAAAATAAGGACACGGCAGTGCCGCGTCCCTACAGAAATTAACCGAACTTGCTATTACTTAATAAACAGCATTTCTTGATAAGTAGGCAGAGGCCACAAATCATCAGCCACTTCAGCTTCCAAAGCATCAGCATATTGGCGAACCTCATCCATCAAAGGACGAATGGTTTGCGAAGCATACTGCATATGCTCTTCAGTCGTAGCAAAATCGTGCTTGCTCAAAGCATCACTCAACTTGCTCGCAGTATCCATCATCGACTTAACCAGCGTCGCGACTGTTTGAGCAGTTGCTTTTTCCAGTTCAATGCCAATCTCTTTCAAGCCAGCAATCGTGCTGGAAAGATCCGACAAATAGCTCACTGCGGCCGGATAAATCATGGTTTTGGCCATGCTTCCGACCAGTTTTGCTTCGACTTCAATAGCCAGCAAATACTGCTCTGCATACACGTCATAACGGCTTTCCAATTCAACCGGAGTCAGAACGCCTGTCTTTTCAAACAAGTCCTCAATGTATTCTGCCTTCAACACGGGCAAAGCATCGGCGGTAGTCCGCAAGTTGGCTAAACCGCGTTCTTCAACGGCCATTTTGTGCCATTCTTCAGAATAGCCGTTGCCGCCAAATACCACAGCGCCATGCTCGTCCATGACTTCTTTCAGGACTATTTGGATGGCAGCATTCAAGTCAGTTCCCTTCGCCAAATCGCTTTCTAGTTTGTTAGCAACCCAGTCCAAAGAATCGGCGAGAATTGTATTCATTGCCACCAGCGGGCCGGAAACAGATTGACCAGAACCTACTGCACGGAATTCAAAGCGGTTTCCTGTAAAGGCAAAGGGCGAAGTCCGGTTTCTGTCACCAGCATCTTTTACGAAAATAGGCAGTGTTTCTACGCCTAAATTCATGATTCCCCGACCTTGAGAACCTTGAATTCCTCCCTTGCTAATTTGCTCGAAGATATCTTCTAATTGCGAGCCCAAATAGACGGAGATAATGGCTGGTGGAGCTTCGTTGGCACCCAAACGATGGTCGTTGCTAGCAGTTGCAACTACCGCGCGCAACAATGGGCCGTATTTGTGTACGCCGCGAATCACAGCGCCACAAAACACTAGGAACTGTATGTTGGAGTGCGGTGTATCGCCGGGGTCTAACAAGTTGCCTTGGGTGGCGTTACCGACTGACCAGTTGACGTGTTTGCCGGAACCGTTGATGCCTGCGAAAGGCTTCTCGTGCAGCAAGCACATAAAACCATGTTTCTTCGCAGTGTTACGAAGAATTGTCATGGTTAATTGTTGGTGATCGCTGGCGACGTTTGCTGCTTCAAAAAATGGTGCAATTTCAAACTGGCCGGGAGCTACTTCGTTGTGGCGGGTTTTCGCAGGAATTCCCAGGCGGTACATTCTTTCTTCTACTTCTTGCATGAAGACTTGAACGCGCTCTGGAATTGCTCCAAAATAGTGGTCGTCAAATTGCTGACCTTTGGCGGGAGGTTTGCCGAACAGGGTGCGACCTGCTAATAGTAAGTCGGGGCGGCTGTTGGCGAAGTTGGAATCTATGAGGAAGTATTCTTGCTCGGCACCGCAACTAGAGTTTACCGGAGCAACTTCGGTATTTCCTAACAGTTTTAAGACTCTGGTTGCTGCTTTGTTCATGGCAGCAATGGAGCGCAAAAGCGGGGTTTTCTTGTCTAGGGCTTCACCTGTCCAGGAGATGAAAACAGTGGGAATGCACAATGTCATGCCGTTGTCTGTTTCCATGACATAGGCGGGGCTGGTGACATCCCATGCTGTGTATCCGCGAGCTGCTGCGGTGGAGCGAATTCCGCCGTTGGGGAAGGAGGAACCGTCGGGTTCGCCTTGTACTAGCAGTTTACCTGCAAATTCTGAGATGACGGAGCCGTCGCTTTGGACGGAGATGAAACCGTCGTGTTTTTCGGCGGTGCTGTTGGTTAGCGGGTAAAATACGTGGGCGTAGTAGAGGGCTCCTTTGGAAATTGCCCAATCTTTCATTGCTACTGCAACTACGTCGGCTACGGAAGGGTCGAGTGTTTGTCCGGTTTGAACGGTGTTTTTGACTGATTTGAAAATGCTTTTGGGCAGGCTTTCTTGCATTTTGCTCAGACTAAAAACGTCTGTTGCCCACATTTCTTCTAACCGCTTGGGAGGCTTGGCAGGAGTTATTGGGCGGTTGACGATTTGAGAAATTGCTTGAACGCGCGATTCGTTTCCACTCATGGTTATTTTTATGTGAATTAGGGGACGAGTAGCTGTGAAAAAATATAGGTTAGCGCCAGTCTAACCGTTGACGAATATGTTGGATTTACCAACATTTTTATTCTGACCTAACTTTTTGAAGAATGCCTTGTTCGGCAGGCTTTCAAAAATTGGAGGAACGAGGCGGAATCTCTTCGCCGTCCGTGTTGGTGAGAATTGAGTGTTCGATAGATGCGTTGGAATTTCAGTTATTAGCAATAAAATAGATGACAGGAGCCTGTACTAACTTGAGTCAACATGATAGATATCGGCGCTGCACAGATTTAGTAGCTAATTTTCGCCCTGGTAAGCTCAAAAATTTTGTGCGAGTCAATTCCGATTAATTCTGGTCAAAACTACTTATGGTTTTTAACGGTTCGACGATCGATAAATCGCAGTCCAGCAAACAACGCACTTGTTTAGGGTTTTGGAGAATTATCGAGATTACACAATCTACACTTGGAAAGTGTAAACAATCATTAAGAAAATAAATGTATCGTAGGCTACAGAATTTGAGTTTTTTCTGAAGGGGCGATCGCACGTAACCGCAGGATTTGAGTGGTAGGATGCGTCAGCAGCGTGTTATTCGATCCATAATTGACGGCTCTAAGCTGACGTGCTCTGCTAATGGGATACTTTGGATAGCTTCTTGGGCGTCTCGTGTTTCCGATTCCAAGATCCGAGTTAGCATTTGCGCGGCTACTGTGCTCATATCTTGTCCCTGTCGATCGGCTTTTTCGCGAAGCAATGCCTCTATTTCTGGACTGAGGGAAATCGCAATAGTCATAGACTTGCTTTTATAGCATCAAGAACCGTGTTGGTAATTGTAGCACAATACGGTTGACTAGGGCATTGGCCAAACAGGGCATTGGCCAAACAGGGCATTGGCCAAACAGGGCATTGGGTATTGGGCTATCCTCACTTTTTTGAGAACCGCTATATCTGATATCAATTATCAAATAAACCTCACTTGCTTTTTGCTTTTGCCGCCCTAGATTCCACTGTGAATCCCGGAATATCTTGCAATTCTGTGGCGCTCAAACTGTACTGTTCGCAAACCAAACTTAAGCGAGTACCGCTACTTTTTACGGCGTTGACTGAGTGTGTCAAATCTCCTTGAAAATAGATCAGTGAATTGGCTTGTGGTTTAATTTGTCCGACTTGCTGTTTGTGGCGCCGCAGTATCAATTCCCCTCCTTGCAAGTTTGGGGGGACTTGTACGTATAATACGCTGACGGCTGCGGGAGGTTCGACGGTTTTGCAGTACGATCGCAAGGATCGATCGATATGCGGATCGACGCGGGAACCTTCAGCCAGCAGTAGGGGATTCAGGTAAAAAGCGTTGCATTCAGGCTGTAATGCTCGGTCTAAGTAGGGTTTGAACAACGGGAAGCGGCCCTCTACTTCGGCGATTTGGGCGCGCTGGAATACTACGGAAAAGCCTTTTGTGCCGATGAAATCGCGGTTGAGGTTGTTGATGGCAAAATAAGGTGAGGCGAGTATTGCTCCTCGTAAGTCGTTGAGATAGTCGATCGAGAAAGCGTTAGGATGTTGGCTGTAGTATTTCAAGGCGCTTAAAAATCATCAAGGTTAAATGGGATTGCTGCGTTGCTCGCAATCCTAGTATAGCAATCGCCACAGCGGTGAGGACATAAATAACCTCATGAACAGAGCCTATAGCCCATAGCAGAAACCGTTTGATTTCCTTAGGATCGCAAATTAAATAACTTACAATTTTAATTGTTATTGTGGGGTGGGCGGAAGAGCCCGCCCTTGTGATAGGGGCGGGCGGGACACGCCACACACTTGTGCAAGTTATTAAATTTTCATTCCTTACTCTGCAACTGTCAACTCTTCGACTCCCCTCGACTTCGCGGGCGGGCAAGTCGCGAGCGCGCTCTTCTGTCAACTCTTCGACTCCCCTCGACTTCGCGGGCGGGCAAGTCGCGAGCGCGCTCTTCTGTCAACTGTCAACTGCTATATGATATCGTAGTTTGCGATCGCCCCAAATACAGGACGCGGCAGTGCCGTTTCCCTACGAGTATCTGAGGTTTGTGGTTAGATGAAATACAAGACTGGAGACTGTGGCGTTTTGCGATCGAGCTAAAAATTATGCAATAAGTATAATAACTTCTTCCTTCAGCTTAGCTACGACAGTCATTTTTTATGTCTGATCGGAATTTTGATTTCAAACTCTGTTCCCTTCCCAATAGTAGAGGAACAATCCAGTTTTCCGCCATGTTTTTCAGTAACAATTTGATAGCTAATTGACATTCCCATTCCCGTTCCTTTGCCAACAGGTTTAGTTGTGAAGAAAGGATCGAAAATGCGTTGTCGGATCTCTTTCGGTATGCCCGCACCGTTATCGGCGATCGCAATTTCCACCCACTCGGCATCGATTACAGACGTAGCAATCGTAATTTGACCGGGATTGTCTTTAATTTCCTGGTAATTCCGGTGAGCATTATTCTCTTCCAAGGCATCAATGGCATTGGACAGAATATTCATAAATACTTGATTCAGCGGGCCTGGATAGCACTCGACTGGCGGTAAATCAGCGTAGTTTTTGATTGCGTGAATTTCCGGTCTTTCTGAGCAAGCTTTGAGGCGGTGTTGCAAAATCATCAAAGTGCTGTCGAGCCCTTCATGGATGTTGACTCGTTTTAGATCAGTTTCATCGGTGCGGGAAAAATTGCGGAGGGATACCACAATGTTACGAATGCGATCGGTTCCCATTTGCATAGATGATACCATTTTGGGCAAATCCTCTTGAATGAATTCTAAATCTATCTCTTCGGCTTCGATTTGAATTTCATCCACCGGATTTGGATAGTGTTGTTGATAGAGTTGCACCACATTCAGCAGATTTTCAGAATATTCCTCAAGGTATCTTAAGTTGCCGTGGATGAAGTTAATGGGATTATTAATTTCATGGGCCACACCCGCTACAAGTTGCCCTAAGCTGGACATCTTTTCAGCATGAATGAGTTGGGATTGGGTTCGTTTAAGTTCGATCAAAGTCTGTTCTAACTGACGCTTTTCTTTGACTTCTTTTTGTGAATTTTCTAGCTCATTGATGATTTGTCGGAGCAAATACTCTCTTTTTTGATTTGTTTGCTCAAGTTCTAGGCAAGTTGCCTCCGAGCGCTCTAACTTTTTTCGCAAAATGCGATTTTCTCTTTCAAGATGCTTAATCATTGCCAGAGCATCTATTTGTTCTGACTCCATCTTAGGCTTCTCCTAGTAGCAAAGTAATAAATGTTTGATTGTGAAAACAGGAGATGCCCTGCTGTTCTAAGGGAGAAATTTCGCCATAGGTGTAAAAGCCACAACTCGGCAATGATTTGGTCAAACAGGTTTGAGTTAGTGCATATTCTTCTTTAGTGCGAGTACCTAAAATCTGTCGCCTACCGCAACAGGAAAAATACATAGCAGCAGTAGGTTCTTTACCTGGATAATTTTGTAAGGCTTGCATCATTGATGTTCGAGATGCAGATAGAATACTATCATGGGTGGCTTCGGCAATTTGAACGATCGCCTGTTCTGGAACATCCCCAAAAAAGGTCACGCTACCAACTGCTGGATCGTAAACTCCGTTAGTCGCTCGCAAATAGTAATGAGTTTCATTGATATCAAACACCGCTAGGGGATATTCTGGGGCTGGTGGCCTTTTTCCCAAATAGTGCTGATAAAACTCTAGAGCTGGTTGACCATCGATTTCGTAGACTACGTTTTGAGAGGCTTTAGTAACTATACCTCGCTTACCAACCGGATTCCACCCACTAGCAACACTATGAGAAAATAGAATAGACCCAGAGAATAAGAGAATGGGAATTGCATCGCTATAAACTTCTGTTTTGTAGAACTGATAGGTTTGTTTGAACTGCCACCTGTCCGCCGTGAGTCCGCCAAAAATAGGTACTTTTTCGCCTAAAGCTTGATTCAAGCTATCTAAAATCAAAATGGCACTGGTGCTGAGACTTTCTGGCAAAGCAATACAGAGTTTTATAGGTTCTGTATGGTCTGTTGTTGCTTGAACAATAGCGGTTTTAATGGCAGCGTTCAAGTCCTGGGAAATATCTCGTCCAATTCCAGCACGAATCGTGATGTTGTCCGAACAAAATAACATCAGAGTGAGTGAATCTTGTTCAAACCCTAAAACAGACGATATCTCTCCACCAGTTGTGCCACCAATTAGCTCAATTCCTGGATAAGTCTGATTAATTTGATTTAAGATGAGAGTATGTTCAAAGTCAATGGCAGAGAACAATATACCCGCTTGAGGAGATGCTCCTGACAGGGATTGCTGACATTGTTCTAGGACTTCTGTTATGGCCGAGAGAGAGTCAGGATCGTTGCTATGACCAACGACAGTTTTTAACATCAGTTTACTCCAGTAATTCTATTGCTTAGCTAGTCCTGGACGCAAAAAACCCGGTTTCTTCCAAAATTAGTCGCTTTTTTCGAGAAATATTGACCGAGAAAACGGGTTTTTGGCTCCCCGTGCGTCGTAACTCCTGTTAGTATTAAACCTGTGAAATTAATCTACCATACTGAGCAACTGAAAACCCGAACACATAGCACTTTTATTTGAACTTTGGGAATGGGGGATAGGAACAGGTGTTGGCGGGCGATCGGCCAAATTTTAGTTTTCCGGGAATTTTTTCAACACTACGGAGATGGAGAGATCATCGTGAACCGAAGCATATTTCAAAAATCCTCTCAGTAGTATTGCGTAGAATAAAACATAAGAAATTTGGTCGTTTACAGGAACTTTAATTGCAAACTATAGCACTTCTCAGTAAGATATCGATCGTTGTAGTTCTTCCTTTTGCCAGATGACAACCCTTAACTGCTCGCAGCAAAATAGATAATATTTAGAGTCAGAGTGTATGCCACAATACTTCGGAAAACTCCAAACCACAGAACAGCCTTGGTCAATTATCGGGCCTGTACAATCTATCAATAATACCGATCGCACAATTCACTTCAACTGCGGCGAAACTTCCCTCAACATCAGCATCCTCGCCCCGAATTTAATTCGAGTCCGAATGTCCCCAACGGGTGAATTCACAAACCGTAGCGTAGCGGGGCGTAAGCCATCGCACTCAGTAACTCTCCCTGACGAAGAGTGGGAAATTGTCCCGTTTGAAGTGCGAGAAACCGAGGAAAAAATCGAAATAGAAACAGCAGAAATATTAGTTTCCGTAAAGCGCGATCGCACTTCCATCGAATGCTTTGACAAATCGGGAAAACCCTTTGCTAGCGACTGCGATCGCGCCCTAGGATGGCGCGCGGGTGCAACCGCAGGCTGGAAGCGGATTGAAACAGACGAGCACTTCTACGGTTTCGGCGAACGCACGGGCTTGCTGGACAAACTCTCCGAAGTCAAGACAAACTGGACAACCGACGCCCTCGACTACAATTCGCAGACAGATGAAATGTACCAGGCGATCGCATTTTACATCGCCCTAAATCCCGATCGCGCCTACGGCCTGTTTTTCAACACCACTTTCTGGAGTCAATTCGACATCGGCGCCGAAAAACCGGGAGTTTTGCGGATGGAAACCAGAGGCCCGGAACTCGACTACTACATCATCTACGGCCCCGAACCCGCCCGAATTCTCGCTACCTACACGCAGCTAACCGGCCGGATGCCACTCGCGCCAAAATGGGCGCTGGGATACCACCAATGCCGCTGGAGCTACGAATCAGAGGACATTGTGCGGGAGTTGGCGCGGGAATTTCGCGATCGTCAAATTCCCTGCGATGTCATCCACCTCGACATCGACTATATGCGGGGCTACCGCGTTTTCACTTGGAGCCCGCAGCGTTTCCCCGATCCCGCAAAACTGATCGCAGACTTGAAAGCAGTCGGTTTTAAGGTTGTCACGATTGTCGATCCCGGTGTCAAGTACGAACCGGAAGCAAATTATGAGATATTCGATCGCGGTGTGGAAAACGACTATTTCGTCCGTACCGCCGAGGGAAAGCTTTTCCACGGTTACGTTTGGCCGGACAAAGCGGTGTTTCCCGACTTTTTGCGCCCGGAGGTGCGCCAGTGGTGGGGCGAGTTGCACAAAAGCCTGACAGAGATTGGGATTGCGGGGATTTGGAACGACATGAACGAACCTGCGATCGCCGAACGACCTTTTGGCGACGGTGGCGAACATATCAGCTTTCCTCTGGATGCACCACAGGGCCCGGAAGCCGATCGCACGACTCACGCTGAAACGCACAATTTGTACGGCTTGATGATGGCGAAAGCTTGTGCTGAGGGGTTGCGAAAACTGCGAGGGGGCGATGGCTTACGCCCCGCTACGCTACGATCTTTTGTGCTGACGCGATCGGGATTTGCGGGCGTACAGCGTTACTCTTCCGTGTGGATGGGCGACAATCAATCGTTGTGGGATCACTTAGAAATGTCCTTACCGATGCTGTGTAACATGGGACTTTCCGGCGTCGCGTTTGTCGGTTGCGACATCGGCGGTTTTGCGGGGAATGCAACCGCCGAATTGTTCGCGCGGTGGATGCAGGTGGGGATGCTGTATCCGTTGATGCGCGGTCATTCGGCGATGAGTACGGCGCAACACGAACCGTGGGTTTTTGGCGATCGCACTGAGAAAATTTGCCGCGAATATATCAATTTGCGCTATCAACTTTTGCCGTACATTTACACCTTGTTTTGGGAAGCTGCGACTGCGGGAACGCCGATTTTAAGACCGTTACTTTATCACTTTCCGCGCGATCGTACAACTTATCACCTTTACGATCAAGTATTGCTCGGCCCGTCGCTGATGGCTGCACCCGTTTACCGCCCTGGAGTCGAACACCGCGCCGTGTATTTGCCGGAGGGGACTTGGTTTGATTGGTGGACTGGTGAATGCTATCACGGCCCGATGCACATTTTAGCTGATGCACCTCTGGAGAAAATGCCGTTGTACGTGCGGGGCGGTGGGATAATTGCGATCGCGCCCGTGAGGCAATTTGTGAGCGAACAACCGCTTGATTCTTTGAAAATGCGAATTTGGCCCGGAACTGGTGAATGGACGCTTTATGAGGACGACGGACACAGTTTTGAACACGAAAAAGGTGTCTGGGCAACGACTAATTACAAGGTGTATTTGGAAGGGGGAAAAGTAATAGTGGAAATTGCGGGACGGGAGGGGGAATTTGCGATTCCATCGCGCGAAATTACTGTAGAAGTTGTTGGGATTGGTGAACAGCGATTTACAGATGATGGTACGGTGCGGCGTTTGATATTTGGATAGTTTGATATTTGCCACTTTCCCACTCACCCGCCGGGGGTTTTAACCCCCGTCTCACAGCTCAAGTCCACTGAAGTGGACTGAATAAACAGGCTAGCAGACTTGATATAAATCTTGTACATATTGAGCGGCACTCCTGTTTAAACGAAGCTAACAGACTCAAATTGTAAATATTAATCAACAGTCCTCTTTAGAGGACTTTAGCTATGAGGCAGGGATTTAAATCCCTGGCGGTCTAATTGTCAGTGAACCATATTACTCGACAACTACTGTTATAATACAGCAGGAGGAGATGAACAAATAAAATTATTGCGATTGAATAATGCAACCCATCCAAATCACCACATTCCAAGCTTTGCGCCGCAGTCTCGGCGTCATAATCAAAGCCGCACCGATCGAACTCCGCAATTTAATCATACTCAACATCGTTCGTGGTGCTGCACCATCTGGCGTCCTATTTTTAGATAAATTAATCATTGATGAAGTATCTAAGCTGCTGTCGCAAACCCGAACAGCACAGCCCTTAGCTTTGATGATTTCCCACCCAATCTTGCTGTGGAGTATTGTCGGAGTCTTAACTCTCAAATTAGTCAGCGATTCTATCGAAACCATGAGTTCATTTGCAGCAACATCTTTGCGCGATCGAGTGCAAGGCGGAGTTGAAGGAAAAGTCCTCGAAAAAGTCGCCAATTTCGACGATATCGCCCTGTTTGAAAACCCCGAACTATTAAATATATTAGAACTTGCCAAAACCGGAGTTAAACAAGTACAGCAACTAGCCTTCACCATCAGCATGACAATCACGGGAATTTGTATATTCATTCCCTCGATCGGCCTGGCTGCATCAATAGCTTGGTGGGTTCCTGTGGTGATGGTGGTTTCATCACTTCCCTCAATTCACATTGAAAGAAAATATCTCAAACTTATCTGGAGAGTTCAAAAAAAGCAAGCTAAAATCACTCGCGAGATGAACTTATCCGCTACAGTATTGACAGGGGAAGAATATGCTAAAGAATTGCGTTTGTTTGGGTTGCAGGAACTTTGGCTAAAACGTTGGCAGGGTCAATATTTGCAGTTTTTTAGCGAGATGCAGCAAGTGCGAAAAAAAGGAGCGATTGTTGTACTTTTGTGGTCGATATTTAGTAGAATAGGTGTAGCCTTGCCATTTGTTTATGTGGTCATGGGAGCTTTGGGAGGGCGCTACACTTTAGGAGATTTGGCGCTGTATTCTGGTTTGATTGTCCAAGTAGAGACAAGTTTGCAATTACTGATTGGGAATTACACTAATTTGTACGATATTTCCCTCGGCGTCAGTCCGATTTTTCAACTTTTGGATCTGAAACCTGAGTTGCAGTCTCCGCTGCTGAATGTGGCATCTCGCTTGCCTAGTTTACCAGATGGCGGGCAAGATTCCCGCCCCACAAAAGATAAAATTGGTATCGAGATTAAGGATTTATCTTTTTGCTATCCCGGTAGCACAAAAAACACGATCGCAAATATCGACTTAACCATTCATCCGGGTGAAATGCTAGTGCTTGTCGGTGAAAATGGCGCGGGTAAAACGACTCTCGGTAAACTCCTCGGCCGCCTGTATGACCCCACAAGTGGTACGATCGCCTGGAACAATCAAGATTTGCGATCGTACTCTCTAGCATACGTGCGATCGCGCATAGCAGTAGTCATGCAAGATTACGCCCGCTTCCCCTCCACCGTGCGAGAAAACGTCGGTTTCGGCGATTTGCTTTCCCTCTCGGATGACACCGCAATTAACGAAGCGATTTCCGAAGCAGGAATTGCAGCCAAAGTCAACAGTTTAGAACAAGGTTTAGAAACGCCCTTGGGGAAACAATTAGAAGACGGCATCGACTTATCGGGGGGACAGTGGCAAAGAATTGCGATCGCCCGCGCCCTCATGCGCCTTTCTACAGCCGAAGTCCTAATTTTTGACGAACCAACCGCCGCCCTCGATCCCAAGACAGAACACGAAATTTACAGCATCTTCCGGCAAATCGCCGCCGGGAAAACCACGATTGTGATCAGTCACAGATTGGGATTGGCCAAAATTGCCGATCGCATCGCGGTGATGGAAAATGGTAAAATAGCCGAAATCGGAACTCACGACGAATTGATCGCATCCAACGGAATTTACTGCTCAATGTTCACCCGTCAAGCTAGCAGTTACATTTAGTTCGTAGTGCGGACTTTAGTCCGCAAAATGCGGAGGACTAAAGTCCGCACTACGAGCCCTTTTTATGCAAGAGGTTTATGATTGTTGAAGCCACTGCTACCTAGACAATATTTTCCTTACCAGCGGCCCAATTTTTGGCAATATTTTTCTCGCCAGCGGTAGGATAGGCAATATCAGCAAGCCGAATAGTATACCGAAAACCAAACTCCCGATAATCGTCGAGGTGAAGGGATGAAGCGGGAGGGAAAAATCGGGTTGCCATTTAATCGGTGTATCCTTGATTAGGGGATAGGCTGCTGAAAAGATTTGGCCGCCACCGATCGCAGTTCCGACAAAAAATATGATATTCTCAAGTTGGCGATCGCGCTTTTTCTCTTTATCTTCGCTTTCCTTGTCCTGTGTGATTTGAGCTAGATCGCGGTCTTTCTGCTCTTGTTCCTTTTGCTGGTACAATTGTATCTGTTCGCGATCGCGCTGATGTTCCCTTTCTGCCTGTTCCCGGCTCAACTCCACCTGTTCGATTGCCACCATCCCGCGGATTGTGGAGATTGTCTGCTGGAACAAATCCTGATTCGCCATCAGGTAGTTTAAGTCTTTTTGGATTTGACGTTGA
Organism: Microcoleus sp. bin38.metabat.b11b12b14.051; assembly: GCF_013299165.1. Lineage (NCBI taxonomy): Bacteria > Bacillati > Cyanobacteriota > Cyanophyceae > Oscillatoriales > Microcoleaceae > Microcoleus > Microcoleus sp. bin38.metabat.b11b12b14.051. Next base: position 9,288 of record NZ_JAAFKD010000037.1, on the reverse strand, counting down.
TATTTGCGATCGCACAAACTCCGAAACTTCTCTAAAAACTGGAGATTGTCACCATCCACGGACAACTCTTTAATTTTAGCATAAGCTTCCTCATAATTTTCAGTATTAATGTCAATCGTATTGCTAAATTCTCGCAAATGCCGCAACTCCTTAGTATAATCAAATACTAAACTGCGGATTTGGGCCAACAAACTCTTTAACTTCGTGAGTTTAACCTCTCGATTTGGTTCCGACTCTATTTGAGTGAATTCTGGCAGTAATTTATCTAGCTTAGTCGCTATTTGTTGTCCGAGGCGATAACTTTCCTTAGCTTGATTGTACACAAACAAAGTTTTACTGCGAGCACACAGCAGATTCGTCAAATAAGAGTTAAAATTTCCTGTTATAAACTTCAAAGTATCAGGATTCTGTTGCAACCAGATTAAGACATGACACTTTTTGCTAAGATTATCATATTCAAAAATCGGACTACCAAATAACTTTCCAGTCCCAGTAATTTGTAATTCTGTTTCGATGCCATCTCCCACCAAAGCCCGGACGCATTTATCCGCCAGACTGCGATAATCATCATACACAACAGGCTCTGCATACAGGAATAACGTCTGTCCCAGGGATGCTTGAATTTGATTCGAGAGCAAGCAACCTTCGGGATTTAATTGCTTTAAATCAGCAACTAAAATCGTAGCATCTTGATAATAAAAAGTCAAATCTGCGGCGTAGGTATCATTAATCCTTCGTGTATTAATCGAGCCACGGAGATTGGGATAATTAGGCTGAATCAGGGGCGTAAAATTTAAGCCTTTGCCATTTTTTAGTAACTTTTGAATGCTCAAATTCGCATCTTCGCCCGCTGGGTAATACTTGCCATCTTTGTAGCAGATTAGCTTGTCTCTCAGGGATTTTAGTTCGGGAAACTCGAATTTTCCGCCGACATTATCGGCTAGGTGTTGCCAAATGCGATCGGCATTTTGGGCTTGTTCTTGGTAGCCTTCGTCTCCATCATTTCGCAGGTGGAAAGGATACAGAGTGATGCTGGGATTTTTAATTTGCGGTGGTTCGTTCATAATCAAATTCTATCGCTGGGTGGCGAGAAACCGGGTTTCTACCACAATTTCGGCTGAGCACGAGAGATATCCGAAGAAACCCGGTTTCTGAGATTCGGTTGAGTGGCGAGAAACCGGGTTTCTACCACAATTTCGGCTGAGCACGAGAGATATCCGAAGAAACCCGGTTTCTGAGATTCGGTTGAGTGGCGAGAAACCGGGTTTCTACCACAATTTCGGCTGAGCACGAGAGATATCCGAAGAAACCCGGTTTCTGAGATTCGGTTGAGTGGCGAGAAACCGGGTTTCTACCACAATTTCGGCTGAGCACGAGAGATATCCGAAGAAACCCGGTTTCTGAGATTTAGTTGATTTATCCTCAATCTTCAACCGATTCCGTCGCAGAATCATCTGTTTCAACCACCGGAACCGATGGCCGAGACAAACCCAGCCTAATCTGATTATCTATCAGAGTTTCCATAAACTCCCTCTCAATTTCTTCCGGTGGATCATCACAGTTTCCACCAGGCCCACATTGCTCGATTTCGTTCTCTAAATTCTCTTCGATAGACGGTCTGGTTTCGCACCAAGCCTTGATTTTTTCTGCTATAGTATTGACACGATCCGTAGAACTTACATCAAGCGCAGGCAAATCATTAACAAATAGCTTCGGTTCGGATATTCTCAATAACTTAGTTAAACCCTTGACAATCTCTTCCGGTGTGTAATTATCTGGGAGTGACATTTTTAGCTTCCTTAAATCTATTTGTTGAGTCTCTAACGATAAAATTTCCGTTTCGCCGATTAACGTAAATGCAGCCCAGGCGATCGGACTGGGAAATCGTTCCTTTGTTGTTAGCATAGCACGCCGCAATGCCGCTGCTCTGTTATCGCCTCGTGCTAAATTTTGGTAGAATTCAGTCATTAGTAATTTGGCTGAAACTGCTCCCATATTCCACAGAGATATGATGATACTCGGTACTCCGGCGAGGATGAAGCAGCGCGATAGTCCGTTGACTCCATCTCCGGTGATTTTACCGCGGCCTGTGCTGCAAGCGCTTAATACTACGAGTTCGGAATTGAGTTTTAATTGCAGGATTTCGGCGGCATTGAGTGCGCCGTCGTCGGTATCTCCTGAAGCAGCTAAAATTATCGTGCCGGGAATTCCCGAACCTGGGAAATCGTCGAGGAGTCCGTGGGCGGATAAATGGATGATGCGGGTGTTTAGCATCTGGTCTAATATGGCGGCTTTGGTGGCATTTTCTCCGCTAATTGCTGCGGTTCCTAAAATTGTGGCGATGGCTTCGGCGGCTTCCTTCGCCCTCGATAGTTGTCGGAGTTTGTAGGGGTTTTCTTGGAATTTGGCCGCAATAGTTGGATCGCCGACTATGAGGGCGGCTTGTCTCAATCCTTTGATGTTTTGGTGGTGTTCGCTGGTTTGTTCTAATACTTGGATGGATGGGGCGCTCAGGATGGTATGGTCTTCGATTAAGTAGCGGTTATTGGCGGATTGCAGGGCGGTGAAGGGGACTAGAAATATTTCGTAGTGGGGGATGAAGATGACAAGGGAATCGGGGTCTGTTGGGAGCAAATCTGCGATCGGTTCGATGAGGATTTGATAAAGAATTTTTAGTAGGGGATAGCCGCCTGTTTCGTCTCGGTTGTACTGTGGTTGTAGCTGAATTTTGTTCTTTTTGTCATCGATTTCATCGACTCCGATGGAGACGCGGGTTTTGAGGATAATTTGTTCTAGGGATTGGTTTTGTTGGTTGAGGGGTTCGAGGTTGGCGGCGCGATGGGTGATGTTGCCGTTTGGTTGGATTACCCAGATGTAAATGTCTTTAAAAATAATCGAATATTCAACGATTGTGGAGTTTTTCTGTTGGGCGATTTGTTGGATTCTGGGAATTGATAATGTATTGGTGAGTTCGTTCGCGGTTGAATCTTTTGTTAATAGGTTTTGCTGCAATAACTCTACGAAGGCGCGGGTGCGACCCATTTCAGATATTTCTAGGGCTTCGTCAAATTTAGCTTGGGCGACTAGGACTTGTTGTAGGAGGCGATAGGTCTCTACTTGGGTTTCAAAAATTGATGCTTTGTGGTCATTGTTGACTAATTTAGACCGCAGAGTTTCGTGAATTTTGATTGAGGCGCGGAGTTTTTCTTCTGCTTCTGGGAATTGGTTTATTTTGAATAGGGTTTCGCCTAAATTGTTTAGTGAACTCGACTCTCCCACGGGATTGCCGATTTCCCGATAAATCACTAAAGACTGTGAGTAAAAGTCGATCGCCCGATTGTAATCCCCTAGGGAATCGTAAGCAAGACCCAAACCGCAGAGGGAAGTAGCTTCTCCCACGGGATTGCCGATTTTCCGTTGAATCACCAAAGACTGTTGGTGAAAGTCGATCGCCCGATTGTAATCCCCTAGGGATTTGTAAGCAGCGCCCAAACCGCAGAGGGAAGCAGCTTCTCCCCCGGGATTGCCGATTTTCCGTTGAATCACCAAAGACTGTGAGTAAAAGTCGATCGCCCGATTGTAATCCCCTAGGGAATAGTAAGCATTACCCAAATTGTTGAGGGAATTAGCTTCTCCCACGGGATTGGTGACTTTCCGTTGAATCACCAAAGACTGTGAGTAAAAGTCGATCGCCCGATTGTAATCCCCTAGGGAATAGTAAGCATTACCCAAATTGTTGAGGGAATTAGCTTCTCCCACGGGATTGGTGACTTTCCGTTGAATCACCAAAGACTGTGAGTAAAAGTCGATCGCCCGATTGTAATCCCCTAGGGAATAGTAAGCATTACCCAAATTGTTGAGGGAATTAGCTTCTCCCACGGGATTGGTGACTTTCCGTTGAATCACCAAAGACTGTGAGTAAAAGTCGATCGCCCGATTGTAATCCCCTAGAGATTGGTAAGCAGTGCCCAAATTGCCGAGGGAAGCAGCTTCTCCCACGGGATTGCCGATTTTCCGTTTAATCACCAAAGACTGTTCGTGAAAGTCGATCGCCCGATTGTAATCCCCTAGGGAATAGTAAGCATTACCCAAATTGCCGAGGGAAGCAGCTTCTCCCACGGGATTGCCGATTTTCCGTTGAATCACTAAAGACTGTTCGTAAAAGTCGATCGCCCGATTGAAATCCCCTAGGGAATAGTAAGCATTACCCAAACCGTTGAGGGAATTAGCTTCTCCCCCGGGATTGCCGATTTTCCGATTAATCACTAAAGACTGTTCGTAAAAGTCGATCGCCCGATTGAAATCCCCTAGGGAATAGTAAGCATTACCCAAACCGTTGAGGGAATTAGCTTCTCCCCCGGGATTGCCGATTTTCCGATTAATCACTAAAGACTGTTCGTAAAAGTCGATCGCCCGATTGTAATCCCCTAGGGAATAGTAAGCATTACCCAAACCGTTGAGGGAATTAGCTTCTCCTTGGCGATCGCCGATTTTCCGATTAATCACTAAAGACTGTTCGTAAAAGTCGATCGCCCGATTGTAATCCCCTAGGGAATAGTAAGCATTACCCAAACCGTTGAGGGAATTAGCTTCTCCTTGGCGATCGCCGATTTCCTGATAGATAGTTAATGCCTGTTCGTAAGACTGCAAAGCTTCTCGAAATTGATTGCTATTATACTGCTGATTTCCTCGATCTAACAGTCTGTCTGCTTCGCTGACTGGTGCGAGTGACACTAAAGAGTTGTTATTCCTACCCAGCAATATTCCTGCACAATTCATCAACCGATTAGCATTATCTAATATGCCAAATCTCCTCAGATTATCTGCCTCTTCTAGCATAGCCGCCACCAAGCCATCATCCAGCAAATCCGGGTGACTTTTCAATACCTCCGCTTCTTCCCCGGTGGGACAGGTTAGCAGTTGATTAATCAGGTTGAGATAGGCTTGTTGGCGTTCAGAGTTCATGGGGGAGTTAGGGGAAGGTTGAAGGGTGAAGGCCGAATTAAATTGCGATAGATTTATTATAGATTGAACTCATCTGTTTGGGCGTTGGTCATCTGGGATTAGCTGCGTGGCGAGAAACCGGGTTTCTGCGACAAATTCTGTTAAGTACCAGAAATCTCGGAAGAAACCCGGTTTCTGGGATTTTGGCGCTCTAATTTCTGTCGCTGCGTGGCGAGAAACCGGGTTTCTGCGACAAATCTCGGTGGAGTACGAAAAATCTAGGAAGAAACCCGGTTTCTGGGATTAGTGCAAGTCGAATTCTGTCGCTGCGTGGCGAGAAACCGGGTTTCTATCAAGATTTTGGTTGAGTACGAGAGATATCGGAAGAAACCCGGTTTCTGGGATTATTGTGTTCTAATTTCTGTCGCTGCGTGGCGAGAAACCGGGTTTCTATCAAGATTTTGGTTGAGTACGAGAGATATCGGAAGAAACCCGGTTTCTGGGATTTTGGTGCTCTGATTTCCTTCGCTGCGTGGCGAGAAACCGGGTTTCTATCAAGATTTTGGTTGAGTACGAGAAATAAGGGAAGAAACCCGGTTTCTGGGATTAGTGCAAGTCTAATTCTCTCGCTGCGTGGCGAGAAACCGGGTTTCTATCAAGATTTTGGTTGAGTACGAGAGATAAGAGAAGAAACCCGGTTTCTGGGATTTGGGCGATATTTAGAGAAACTTGTCACAAAGTCCGATCTATAATAAAATCAACCTCGTTGGCGATGATATCACGATGGAAACTATAACCCTCAATCTACCTGCCGCCGTCGCTTTAACAGACGAACAATTTTATCAATTGTGCATTGCTAATGAAGAGTGGCGATTAGAACAAACCCCCGAAGGAGAACTAATCATTATGCCTCCAACAGGCGGCGAAAGCGGCATCAGAAATTCGGATATCAACCTAGAACTAAATTTGTGGAATCGTCATACTCAATTAGGAAAAGTCTTTGACTCTTCCACCGTCTTTAAATTACCCAATGGTGCAAAGCGTTCTCCTGATGCTGCTTGGGTACTTCTAGAACGTTGGGAAGCATTATCCGCAGAAGATAAGCGCAAATTTCCTCCCCTGTGCCCGCACTTTGTAATTGAATTGCGTTCCGCCAGTGATTCCCTAGAAACATTGCGGGCAAAAATGCGGTATTATCGAACTAACGGCTGTCGCTTAGGTTGGCTAATTGACCCGCAAACGCCTTTAGTAGAAATCTATCGGTTGTCTGAAGATGTAGCCGAAGTTATTAATTTCTCTTTTGACCAACCGCCAACACTTTCGGGTGAAGATGTACTTCCCGGATTTCTGCTTGATATTACACGTATTCTCAATCCTTGAATCTCGATCCTGTCAGGACAGTGCGATGCCGTTTTCGTACAGATGAGAAGGACACGGCAGTGCCGTTTCCCTACAATAAATTATAGCACAATTGTGGGAAAGTGCGCTCTAATTTCTGTCGCTGGGTGGCGAGAAACCGGGTTTCTATCAAGATTTTGGTTGATCACGAGAGATATAGGAAGAAACCCGGTTTCTGGGATTTTGGTGTTCTAATTTCTGTCGCTGGGTGGCGAGAAACCGGGTTTCTACGACAATTTTCGGTTGATCACGAGAGATATAGGAAGAAACCCGGTTTCTGGGATTTTGGTGTTCTAATTTCTGTCGCTGGGTGGCGAGAAACCGGGTTTCTACGACAATTTTCGGTTGATCACGAGAGATATAGGAAGAAACCCGGTTTCTGGGATTTTGGTGCTCTAATTTCTGTCGCTGCGTGGCGAGAAACCGGGTTTCTACGACAATTTTCGGTTGAGTACGAGAGATAAGGCAAGAAACCCGGTTTCTGAGATTCGGTTGAGTGGCGAGAAACCGGGTTTCTTCGACAAATCTCGGTTAAGTACGAAAAATATAGGAAGACACCCGGTTTCTGAGATTGCGTGCAGCCCACAATCAGCAAATTATCTCCCAATCAGCGTATCCGCATAAGGATCTGGCAAAGCTTGCTGCACCTCCAACACCGACAAAGAATCTCCACTGACAGATTGGCTAATCAATTTTTTTTTTAGCCCGTCCCCCCGCTTATCGCGCTCTTGCAACTTCAGCAATTCCTCCTGATACACACCAACAATTCGCCCCAAACTCACCACCAAATCATCCCAATTATCATCTCCCACCAACTTCTCAGAAATCCCCTCAAACAACTCTCCCGCTTGCCTTTTTTGAACGTAAGCCTTCAAAAGCTTTCCCGACTTTTGCAACACCGCCTGATAAATCTCCCCATCCGACCACCACAGCCCCTGTTGACTCAGCAGCCAAGTTAAAATATACTCGCGAGCGTGTTGCTCCTTCACCCATGCCGCGAGATACTGCAAATCTTCCATAATTACAACAATCTCCTAAATTTTTCTCAAAATGTCTGCTTATCTGTATCTATCGTTACTGCGATCGACATAATACCTGCCTTATCATCACCTGCCCGAGTCATTAATAATTCTTAAATCTTAAAAAAACCCTACTGATTTACCAAACAGCAATTCTGAGAATATAAAAATAAACCTAAACCACCTCGGTCTATTGTCCAATACTTTTAGTCCACCGGAAAGCGCTACACCCCGCCTCGCTTTCCTCTCTCCCAAATCAATCCTCAAGCGGAACTAGCGGGTTATGAGCATGACAAAGCAAAATTTTGGTTTAATCGGTCTAGCAGTGATGGGCGAAAACCTAGCCCTCAACGTCGAAAGCAGAGGCTTCTCCGTAGCCGTGTACAACCGCACAGCAGCCAAAACCGACGACTTCATGGCGAAACGCGCCCCCGGCAAAAACATTGTCGCCGCCAAGACTCTCACAGAATTCGTCGATGCCCTCGAAACCCCGCGTCGCATCTTAGTCATGGTGCAAGCTGGCAAACCAGTAGATGCAGTCATCGACCAGCTCAAACCCATGCTGTCACCGGGCGACATGATTATTGACGGCGGTAACTCCCTCTACGACGACACCGAACGCCGCACCAAAGACTTAGAAGCAGCCGGACTAGGATTTGTCGGCATGGGCATCAGCGGTGGCGAAGAAGGCGCCCTCAACGGTGCTAGCCTGATGCCCGGTGGCACCCACGCTGCATACGGCATCCTAGAGCCAATTCTCACCAAAATTGCAGCTCAAGTAGATGATGGCCCCTGCGTCACATTCATCGGCCCAGGTGGCGCCGGTCACTATGTAAAGATGGTGCACAACGGCATTGAGTACGGGGATATGCAGCTCATTGCGGAAGCCTACGATTTGCTAAAAAACGTGGGTGGACTCAGCGGCCAGGAGTTGCAGGAAGTGTTTGCCGAATGGAATACCACCGACGAACTCAACTCATTTTTGATTGAAATTACCGCTAATATTTTCAAATACATTGACCCGGAAACTAAGGAACCCTTAGTTGAGGTAATTATGGACGCCGCCGGTCAAAAAGGTACCGGCCGCTGGACTGTAATGAGTGCTTTGGAATTGGGCGTGAGCATTCCCACAATTATCGCTGCTGTGAATGCGAGAATCATGTCTTCTTACAAAGCAGAGCGCGTTAAAGCTTCGGAACAATTAACGGGGCCTACCGCCAAGTATGAAGGTGATCCTAAAGAGTTTGTAAACAAAGTTCGGGATGCGCTTTACTGCTCGAAGATTTGCTCCTACGCCCAAGGCATGGCGCTGTTGAGCGCGGCCTCGAAGTCTTACGGTTATGACTTGAGTTTGAGTGAAATTTCTCGAATTTGGAAAGGCGGCTGTATTATTCGGGCTGGATTTTTGGACAAGATTAAAAAGGCTTTCAAGGACGATCCCGCGCTGCCTAATTTGCTGTTAGCGCCGGAGTTCAAACAGAGCATTCTCGATCGCCAAACAGCTTGGCGCGAGGTGTTGTCTACAGCTAGCCTGCTCGGTATCGCAGTACCGGCATTCAGCGCGTCGCTGGACTACTTCGATAGCTACCGGCGCGATCGACTCCCGCAAAACCTAACGCAAGCCCAGCGCGATTATTTCGGGGCTCACACCTACGAGCGCACCGACAAACCCCGCGGCGAATTCTTCCACTCAGAGTGGACGCAGGCTGCTAAAGAGTCGCTGCAAACCGGTACCACCGACTAATCTGTGTAGGGCGCCGCGCACCTCATCCTAAGTAAGGTGCGCGGCGCGCACCTTACTGGTAGAGTCGATAGGGGCATCACTACCCCTACCTCTCCTTCAGAACGGAACGTGAAACTTTCGCTTCATTCCGCTCCTTGATATCTTCATCCTTTTTAAGGATACAATCCAAAACGGATGTTATAA
>NZ_JAAFKD010000036.1:49607-61931 GCF_013299165.1 Microcoleus sp. bin38.metabat.b11b12b14.051 | reverse complement strand
CTGTGATTCAGACTTGTAGATTTCAAGGTAACAGCGCAATGGCTTTTTTCCGTGAGGCTATATCTGCCCATTCTTGTAACTTTTTCATGCCTTCTTTGATTCCCCAATTTTAGACCTGAATCCTTACACAAAAAGTTTGCTGGCGCGCGCCGATCTCAGAAACCGGGTTTCTTCCTAGATTTCTCGTTACTAAACACAAAGTCTCGTAGAAACCCGGTTTCTCGTCCCCTACGTTAAAGTCCTGACTGCAAAAACAGCCAGGACTTTAATTTTTTATCTCTGAGTTTTAAGGGCTAAAGCCCTCACTACAAACCTTAAATACTAGCCATCACTTCGCGCGCGGCTGCTAAAGTACGATCGACATCTTCCTCAGTATGAGCCAAAGAAGTGAACCCAGCCTCAAACTGCGAAGGAGCCAGATAAATACCGTGCTCCAACATTCCCCGGTGAAAACGGCTGAACTTTGTTAAATCCGACTTCTTAGCATCGTCGTAATTGTGAACCGGGCCCGCCGCAAAAAACAAGCCAAACATCCCGCTAATTTGCCCGCCGCAAACCGCGTGTCCCGCTTCCTTAGCAATTTTCAGCAATCCCTCCGACAGTTTTTTAGTAATCCTGTCCAACTGTTCGTAAGTGCCAGGTTTTTGCAACAATTCCAAAGTTTTAATTCCAGCAGTCATCGCCAAAGGATTTCCCGAAAGCGTACCAGCTTGATACATCGGGCCAGCGGGAGCCACCATCCCCATAATCTCGCGCCTTCCGCCGTAAGCTCCCACGGGCAAACCGCCGCCGATAACTTTACCCAAAGTTGTCAAATCTGGGGTGACACCGAATTTTTCCTGAGCTCCGCCGTAGGCGATGCGGAAACCAGTCATTACTTCATCAAACACCAACAAAGCGCCGTTATCTTTGGTAATTTCCCGCAAACCTTCAAGAAAACCTGCATCTGGAGTAATAAAACCGGCATTTCCTACAACAGGTTCCAGAATTACACCTGATATCTCGCCGGGATTTTCAGCAAATAAAGCCTTAACTGCTTCCAAATCATTGTAAGGAGCGTTGAGGGTGTTGGCGGTAACGGATTTTGGCACGCCCGGAGAGTCGGGAAGCCCGAGAGTTGCGACGCCGGAACCAGCTTTTACTAGGAACATATCGGCGTGCCCGTGATAGCAGCCTTCAAATTTGATCACTTTGTCGCGGCCGGTGAAGGCTCGCATCAGCCGCAAAACAGCCATACAGGCTTCGGTGCCAGAATTGACAAATCGCACCATTTCAATGCTGGGAACGGCATCAATCACCATTTCGGCGAGGACGTTTTCCAACAGCGAGGGGGCGCCGAAACTTGTACCTTTTTCTAAGGATTCGTGAAGGGCTTTGATGACTTCCGGGTGAGCGTGGCCACAGATAGCCGGGCCCCAAGTCCCTACATAGTCAATGTATTTATTGCTGTCAACATCCCAAATGTAGGCTCCGTTTACCCTGTCAAAGACAATGGGTTGTCCGCCTACGGATTTGAAGGCGCGCACGGGGGAACTGACGCCACCAGGCATCAACTTCTGGGCGGCGGCAAAAATTTCTTCTGATTTGGTCGTTTTCAAGGTTGTGGAAACCAATGTTTTCTCCTTAGTGAAGGTCTGTTGTTGGTAGGATACTTTTATAGCGACTTCAGGATAAAGGTTAGGTCGATTCAAGGAAACTATGTTAATAGATTTTAGGGTAGAAACCAATGAGTAGCAATAGTATCTGGGATTTTATAGGCTTTGTCCCACTAACACTCCTAGCCCTAAAGTGTAATTTTTTGTAAAATACTTCTTGACAATTTGCCCATCACTTGCCTAATCTCCTCTCTTCTCTCTGTGTCCTCTGCGCTCTCTGCGGTTAATAAAAAAAATATCCGACACAAAAGCGTTAATTTATATGAAAAGCTGCAATAAAATTATGTCTGCTACTGATTTATCTAGTTTGAGCCGATCGATCCCAATGGAAAAGATCCGTTACGACGATCGCGGTTTAGTACCCGCGATCGTCCAAGATTACTTAGACGGCACAGTCTTGATGATGGCCTGGATGAATCGCGAGTCACTCCAAAAAACGATGGAAACCGGTCAAACTTGGTTCTGGAGCCGTTCTCGCGCCGAATTATGGCCGAAGGGAGCGACTTCGGGACACGTTCAAAATGTCAAAGGGCTGCGTTACGACTGCGACAGCGATGCTTTGCTGGTGACAGTCGAACAAGTCGGAGATATTGCTTGTCACACGGGTGAAAGAAGTTGTTTTCACCAAGTTGATGGGGAAATTTCAGCGCCGCCGGGGGATATGTTATCTCAATTATTTGACGTAATTTGCGATCGGCGGGACAATCCTAACGAAACTTCTTATACTTGCAAGTTGTTCGAGGGCGGCGACAATAAAATTCTCAAGAAAATTGGCGAAGAGTCGGCGGAAGTTGTGATGGCTTGCAAAGACGACGACAAAGATGGGATTGCGGGGGAAGTTGCGGATTTATTTTACCATGCTTTGGTTGCTTTGGCTCACCATCAGGTTGACTTGAGAGCAGTTTATCGCAAATTGGGCGATCGTCGAAAATGACCGATAATTGCTGATAGGTTCGTAGTAAGGACTTCAGTCCTATTATTCAAAATGCGATCGAGCTGATACAAATAACAACAGTTTGTAGTGCGGACTTCAGTCCGCTCTAATGCTGCGGACTAAAGTCCGCACTACGAACCCATTTTACAGTTTGTAGTGCGGACTTCAGTCCGCTCTAATGCTGCGGACTAAAGTCCGCACTACGAACCCATTTTACAGTTTGTAGTGCGGACTTCAGTCCGCTCTAATGCTGCGGACTAAAGTCCGCACTACGAACCCATTTTACAGTTTGTAGTGCGGACTTCAGTCCGCTCTAATGCTGCGGACTAAAGTCCGCACTACGAACCCATCTTACGGCAGTCAATCGAATCGATATGACACGATATTGCCCATAGCCGAATAAGATTCTCGCCACTTCCTAGAAACTAAAAGTAGTGCGAAGAACTCCCACCCCTACAGTATCATTATCCTTCGTACCTTCAGGATTGAACAACACAAAAGCTCCGGGTGTAATGCTGATATTATCGTTAACATTGAAACGATAATAAGCTTCCAAATGGTAAGGAGTAGCTTTATTTGCCTGAAAACGAGCACCGCCACTTACCGAATCGCGATCCAAAGGCTGTCCGAACAGAATACCTGCATTATTGCCCTGTTTGAACAAATCTCGGAAATGGAAACCTACCATCCAACTGTTAAAAGTGGTAGAAGCATTGCTTCTTTCAGCATCAGCAATTATCCAACCTCCATAACTAGAAACAGCAAGTTTCGGAGAAAGCCGCCAGGTTGCTGTACCACCAAACGAATTCATCCTCACCCCGCCGCTAACAGGTTGTCTATCCCTTCCCAAAATCGAGCCCAAATCCGCATCAGACAATCCTGTAGCCAGAATATTCAATTCGTGGCGGCTGTAAGCGTAATTCAAACCAATGTCAATACTGCTAGTTGGTTTAATCGTTAACTGTGCCGCCGCAACCGTACTGCCATTAAACAAACCCGCTCCCAATGGAGTAGCTGGAAAGCCTAAATTGTTAGGCAAAGCAGCATTTACGCTGCCGTACAAAGCTGTGAGATTAATTTTTTTAGAAAGGTTCCAAATAAACCCACCTGCTGATGCTAAACCTGTGCCAGAAGTGCCGCCGGATACGCGCACTACAGGGTTGTAACCTCCAAACCTAGAAATAGATTCTTGCCCTTCTCCAGCAAAAGGAGTGATTGCTTGAAAAGCATCGGAAGTTTCTGCTTTCGGGCCAGCAAATAAAGTGATGCTGCTAGAAACTGGGAAGACGTAAAGCAGTTTGTAGAGTTCAACTGTATTAGCGCCAATGCTCGATAAATTCTGAGGATTAATCCCCGGAAATTGGGGTTCAAAACTCAGCTTTGCCTGACTGTCCGACAAACCGCTAAATGCCCCCGTTGACAAACCAAACTGAGGCCCGAAGCTGCGAATATTGTACGCTTGCAAGCCTGTGATTAGAGTGTCTTTCCCTGTAAAACTGGTTAGCAGATTCAGCCTTACTCGGTAATTGAAGACTGTTTGAGTATCGCTGTGATTGTTTTTTGTAGTATCGGCAACGCTAAAGATTGCTTCGCCCTTGAGTTTAGTTGTTGTCGAAAATTGATTCGCTTCTAATTCGGATGTGCGCGCTTCTAAAGCATCGACTCTACCGCGCAAGGTAGCTAATTCTGCTGCAAATTCTTCTTGCAATCTTTGCAGTTTGGTTAAGTCTTCTTTGGTCGCTAAATTGGTCGTACCTGATTTGATTAATTCGTTAATTTTGTCCAAACAAGCATTTAAACCGGCGGCAAATTCGTAGCGAGTCATTGCCCGATTCCCTCGGAATGTACCGTCTGGATATCCCGCTATACAGCCGTATCTTTCTACGAGAGATTGCAAAGCTTGAAATGCCCAGTCTGTCGGGCGCACGTCGGAGAGTTGCGAGACAGATGTTACTTGTTCTAGTTCGGTAGATTCTGGGCTTTCGCTGTTGGTTGCTGCGGGTTCTAAGGAAGCGCTGTTGGCGATTTCAGCTAACTTTTCGGCAGTAGAAGTTTCTGTTTGGGCGATCGCTGGTGCAGGGTTTTGGGCTGGAATTACAGATGTTTTTTCTGTGACTTCGGCTGGGGCTGGGTTTGCTGATGTTTCGGCGGGGTTTAATGAGTTTTCCGCTGGATTTTTTGCGGTTAATGCTGCTATTTCGGGCGGATTGAGGTTGGCAGTTTCTTGGGGAAGATTTGCTAGTTGATTTGTGGTTGAGTTTGTATTGTAAACTTGTGCTGAATCAACTTGTTGTTTAGATTCGGATGTTTCAGGAAGTTTGACTTGATTTTCAACTGTTGTGATCGGGCTTATTTTAGCCTCTGACTCTTTTAAGTCTTGAGTACCTAATGTTTCTTTTTCGACGACGGGAGTCATCGCAGCTAATGGCAAAGAAGCGCCAATTATATAGAATAAACCTACTGCGCTAGCACTAAATAGTAGACGTGTTTTCACTAGAATACCTCACACAATTGATTGTAAAATTATTGTTAGCTTTTTAGGGATTGTAAACCTATTCGGGATCATAAAAACGCAGGTTTTTAGGGAATTTAATAGATATTCCTTATGCTTTTCATAAGATAAATAAACAATTGCCTATCATAATCTAAGACTAATAGGCATTTTTTGGGGCGACTTGACTTATTTATTTGGCTACTTATTCTATCACGAAATTAATATTTTGGGAATTACTTTTTTAACATTCGATCGACCTTTTGCAAAATCACAACAGCCGCGATCGCACTTAAGGCCAAACCCAACCACAAATTATCCGCCCCCCATTTACCCCGATCCAAAGCTAAACCGCCCAGCGGCGGGCCGATTAAATACCCGATCGCCCAACACTGAGAATTAACCGCCAAATACACACCGCGCAAAGACTCCGGCGCTAAATCCACCACCAAAGCTGAAGCAAAAGGCGTATAAGCAACCGTCGCCACCGACAAAACACTCAACCCAACAACCGCTACAAATAGATTGCCAGTTGCAACCATTCCCGTCAAGCCGATCACAATAAATCCCATTCCCCACAGCAGCGCCGAAACCATCAAAGCTTGCGGATGAGAAAATCGTCTCAAAGCCTTAACCACCGGCATTTGCAAAGCCACAGTCAAAAACGTGCTAAAAGCAAACAAAACGGTAATTGTACCTGTAGAAAAGCCTGTTCCCGATGTCCCCACCTGCACGAACTTGCTAAAATATAGCGGCATCGTAGTTTGAATTTGGGAAATGTAGAGAGTAAACATAGTATTGACTACAGCGTAAACTAGCAAAGTGCGATCGCTCAACGCCACCATCCAGCCATTTTTTAGACGTTTTTTGCCTATATTCGTTGAAGTAGAAGGTTTGTAGGTTTCCGAAACTGCGATCGCCACCACCGCAAACAGCACTAAAAACGAGATACCATCGATCATAAAGAGCGATCGATAATTCCCCGTTAGCGCAATCAAAACACCGCCCAAAATAATCCCAACTTGCAAACCCAAATTATCAGCAAGCCGCGTCAAAGCAAAAGCCTCCTGTCGCTGTTCCCCCTCAGTTAAATCCGCCACCATCGTCTCAGTTGGAGGCCAATATAAACCCACACCAAAACCCATCAATAAATTCCCCGCAACTAAGCCGGCAAAATCATTAGCCGCCGCCAACATAAAAGAAGCAACCGCCGAAATCATTGCCGCCAGCAATAAAGTTCGCTTCCTTCCCCAAAATTTGGAATCGCAAAAAGAACCGCCTAAAATCCGCCCGAATATTCCCGAAATTGAACCGCTACCCAAACCAATCCCAACAGCAGTTGCAGATAAGCCGACGCGATCGACAAAAAAGATCGGCGCGTAAAATAAAGTAAAACCACTGCCGCTTTGCGACAGGAATCGGCCCGCCGCGAGAATCCACACTTGAGTCGGGAGACGGGGAAGCCAAGATGATAGTTGAAATTTAGGCATATACAGCAGATTGTAGATTAGATATCTTGTAAAATTCTTTCGATCGACTTTTGGAACGGGTAAGATGCCCGTTCCATAAAAATATTTTTTTCTTCTGTGGAACAGGCATCTTGCCTGTTCCTAATCAATTATCGATCGAACAATCGGCTGCTGGCGCACGCCAAAACTGCGATTGCTTCCGTTCCTGGCGATAACATAAAATAAATACGATCGCACAACAAAACTTTTAAACTCTTGCTGCGCGATCGCCCCACGAGCTAATGCCAGTATTACGGTGCCTCAGCTTTTAGCCGTCAAAGAAAGATCGATCGCAAAATCCGCTGCTGACGCACCCCACAGCCCGGAAGCTTTACAATTCTTCTTAGTTAGTTACACAAAAGTTACCATTAATTTAAAAATACTTAACACGATTTTAGGAAAAAGTTAGTTAAGCTCTAGAAAAGGCAGAAGAAAGTTTTTAGAGGGTCTAATTATATGACAGCTATTAGTACATCGAGAGTAGAATCAGTAAGACCCCGCTGGCAAGCAATTGTCATGGTAGCCTTAATTTTCTGGCTCAGCGGTAGCGTGATTTTGGATCTATTAGTCATGCCGAGCCTCTACGTATCTGGCATGATGGTATCTCCCGATTTTGCAACTGCGGGAAATTTGATGTTCTGGGGATTCAACCGCGTTGAATTAATCTGTTCGGGCTTGGTAGCAACGGGTTTGATGGTTTTGAGCAATTCACTCAGTGACTTCGGCAAGCGCAGCCGCACAGCAATCGTATTATCATTCGTACTTCTGGCGATCGCCCTGGTTGACACCTACGCCCTCACACCTCAAATGAGCGCCTTGGGAATGCAGCTAAATCTGTTCGACTCCGCCACAGAAGCCCCTGCCGGCATGAACATACTGCACCAAGGATATTTTGCCTTGGAAGCGCTGAAGTTGGCTGTCGGCGGTACGCTGCTCGGCTGGTGCTACCAAAACCAAGTTTAACCGACACAATCTTGAAAGGTTGAATTGAGTTGAGTGAGAAAAAAACTCAATCTCTAGCGGCGGGCGTGAATTCACGCCCGCCGCTAATTTTTGGGACGGGCTCTTCGGCCCATCCCACAAGAAAAAAATTGTGGGATGGGCCGAAGAGCCCGTCCTAATTATTTTTACCAAAGGTCAACTGTGTCAAGTTTCCCGCCAATCCTACTCGGAAGCTTCCGCCTCATCAGATTTTGGCCACAGCAGGCGCAAACCCATCACCGCAAATCCGATCGCCGCGATCGTCTTTACCAATCTCTCCGGTAACACCTCCGCCGTACCTTGTCCAACCAAAACACCCAGGAAACTCGCCAACAGCAGCGCCGACGCCGTGCCGAAAAATACAGCCCGCGGCGAGTTGCAACTGCTACCAAGGGCGATCGCAGCTAATTGACTTTTGTCACCCAATTCTGACAAAAATACCGTAATAAAAGTTATACCTAAAAGTTGCCAATCCATGTTTTTTTAGTTATTAGTTCGTCATTGTAGATATCTACCATTTACCCACAAGCTCCCAGAAACCGGGTTTCTTGCCAAAATCCTCGATTTAACCGCTAAATTTAGCCAGAAACCCGGTTTCTTTCCACATACTCAAAAATAATCAGTAATTCCCCAATTTAAAATCCAAAATCTAAAATCGTTTAGCTCAGCACTTCCCACAGCAAAACCGCCGAAATTGCCAGTAAAATCACTCCTGCTGCTCTCTCCAAAGTTTGCGGAGCAATGCGTGTAGCCAGCCATCTTCCTAACAAAACTCCCAACAAACTCGTTGCAATTAAAGCCGAACCCGCCCCCGCAAACACAATCCAAGGATTCCGAGATTCAGCCGTCATCAACAAAATTGCAACTTGAGTTTTGTCTCCAACTTCAGCAAAAAAAATAGTTACAAAAGTAGAAGCAAAAATTGCCCAGTGCTTCGGCTTCAGTTGGTTTTCTTCATCACAAAGCTCAGGATTTGCACTCACTGAAAGTTCAGCCAACTCCGGGGTTACATCAGCACAAATCTCAGAAGTTTCTTCGAGTTGTTCTAATTGTACCTGTGGTGGCAAATCGGAATTGGAGTTTGCTGAGTCAGAGCCAGAACAGTTTGGCGGTACAGAATCAAGTTTCACGGGCAATGAGTGCTAAACGCTATTTATTTTTGACTTCTACTTTGGATCTTAACTTTCTCTGTGCCTGTTTTTATGAAACCCGGCCCATCTTTTTTTCCCGGAGATTGCCGAAACCGATGTACCATTTGAGATTTTAGACTTCGGCTAACGCGATCGTCGAACGATTTTAGATTTTAGATTGGGGATGATTGACTGGATATGGTTGACGATTCCCTATGGTTGCATGATTTGGGAAAAATGGTACAAGCACGAGATGTATCTGTGGAGTCAATTCTTCAATCTTCAATCCAAAATCTAAAATCCAAAATCCAAAATCGTCTGCTGCTTCACGTGCCGTAAGTTCGATCGCCCGCATCACCCAAACCAGGTACAATAAAACCCTGTTCGTTGACTGTTTCGTCGATCGTTGCCGTGTAAAGAATCAAACTCGGATACTCCGTACTCAGCCTCTTCAAAGCCGGAGGAGCAGCCACCACAGAAATAATCCGAATCAAACTCGGATCAATTCCCCGTGCAATCAACTCCTGCATCGTCGCCACAATCGTACCACCAGTCGCCAGCATCGGCTCGCTAATTATCACCCGCGTTTCCGGGTTAAACTGCGCCGGCAATTTGTTCAAATAACAACTAGGTTCAAGCGTCTCCTCATTCCTGGCCATTCCCAGGTGGTAAACCGACGCCAGCGGTACAACTGTCTGAATTCCTTCCAGCAATGCCAAACCCGCCCGCAAAATCGGTACCACAACTAACGGAGCTTCCGGGTTGATAAAAGTCGCCGGACATTCGCTCAAAGGCGTTTGCACCGTTGCTTCCACTGTCGGCAGCCAGTCTCGAATTGCTTCATAAGCCAACCAGCGTCCCAATTCTGTCATCGCAGAACGAAAAAGTACCGATGGGGTGGCGGCGTCGCGGGCGACAGCCAGCCAGTGCTTAATTAACGGATGTGGCGGAACGTAGACGCGCAGTTGCAGGGGCATGAGGAAATTGGGGAGCTTGTTAGGTTTGAAGGATTTTATGCGGTGCGATCCTTTTCGAGGGCTTCGGTAACGATCGCTCTGTGCAACTTATCACAATCTTTCATCTAAAATCGAAAAATGGAAAATCTAAAATCCTACAAGTCTCTTTATTCACCAGAAAGAATGGGTTGAAAGCGAATCCCTTGTACGGACAAATTAAATAGTCCTGGACGCATTTTCCACGGTGTAGCAAAGCCTTGAGATTGCTTCGGGGGCCTCGCAATGACAGAAATACGTTTCTTTTGCGTCCAGGACTGTTAAAAGAACACTATTCATTACTCCAATCCTTTGCCTTCAAGCTAGAGGTAGCTGTCCACCCAACCACTGCGCTTTTCTGACTCTTCTACCAACTGCCAACTGCCCACTGCCAACTGCCCACTGCCAACTGCCCACTGCCCACTGCCCACTGCCCACTGCCAACTGCCACCTTATTGAAATATTATTTCAATAGTATTGACATAAATTAGCAACAAGGCTATAGTAATTTTAGTGTTCTCCTCTCAAAGGATCGGCAGACGGGGGCAGTCGGCAATGGTAGACTGCTCTCGCATTTTTTTTGGGAAAGCAGAAGCTAGAAGCTAGAGGGCAGAAGGGAGAAGGCACAAGGTGCAGAGGGAAAATGGCAGAGGCAAGAGATCGGGGAGAGCGATCGACTGTAAAATTGTAGAAATATTAAGATTTTTAACCAAATGTCAGCTCCTACCCAATCCCAGTTATTCTCCGCCAACTCGCGCCCCACAGAGCAAGAGTTTGATGTGATAGTCATCGGTTCCGGCATTGGCGGACTCGTCACTGCAACCCAGCTAGCAGCCAAGAAAGCCAAAGTTTTGGTACTCGAAAGCTACACAATTCCGGGGGGGAGTGCTGGATATTTCGATCGAGAAGGCTACAGATTTGATGTCGGAGCCTCCATGATATTTGGGTTCGGACAGCGCGGCACCACCAACCTCCTCACCCGCGCCCTCAAAGCCGTCAACGTCACCCTAGAAACAATTCCCGACCCAGTACAGCTTCACTATCACCTACCCTCAGGTCTGGATCTGGAAGTTCCCCAGCCTTATGACAAATATTTGCAAGAATTAATTGACAGATTCCCCCACGAGCGCCAAGGCATCGAGAAATTTTACGGCGAATGCTGGAACGTCTTCAACTGCCTCAACGGGATGGAATTGCTATCTCTAGAAGAACCTGGATATCTGGTTCGAGTCTTTTTTCAGAATCCTCTAGCCTGTTTGGGATTAGTAAAATATCTGCCTCAAAATACTGGCGACATTGCGCGGCGCTACATAAAAGACCCGACTTTGCTGAAATTTATCGACATGGAATGCTACTACTGGTCTGTAGTACCCGCAGACTTAACGCCCATGATTAACGCCGGCATGGTATTTTCTGACAGACATTATGGTGGCATCAATTATCCCAAAGGCGGAGTCGGTCAAATTGCCCAAAAATTAGTCGAAGGATTAGAAAAATGTGGCGGTAAAATTCAGTACAAAGCTAAGGCAAAAAAAATTATCACAGAAAACGGCCGCGCTGTCGGAGTCGAGCTAGTAACCGGCGAAGTTTACCGCGCCAAACGAATAGTTTCTAATGCTACCCGCTGGGATACTTTCGAGAAATTGCTGCCCGCAGAAGAGATGCCAGCTAGCGAGAAGAAATGGCAGCAGCGCTATCAAAAAGCCCCCAGTTTTTTGAGCTTGCATTTGGGAGTCGAAGCCAGCGTCATCCCTGCTGGCAGTGCCTGTCATCACATTTTGTTAGAAGATTGGGACAAAATGGAAGCGCCGGAGGGAACTGTTTTAGTGTCAATTCCCACCGTACTCGACCCGGATTTAGCTCCAGCAGGATATCACATCGTTCATGCTTTTACTTCGAGTTGGATGGAAGAGTGGGAAGGACTTTCGCCCCAGGAATACGAGGATAAAAAAGAAGAGGCGGGGGGGAGAATTATTGACAGATTAGAAAATATTTTTCCTGGTTTAGATGCTGGTTTGGATTATATGGAAGTTGGGACGGCGCGTTCTCACCGCCGCTTTTTGGGCCGCGAAGATGGAACTTACGGGCCGATTCCGCGGCAGAAGTTAATGGGTTTGTTGGGAATGCCGTTTAATCGAACTTCTATGCCTGGTTTGTATTGTGTGGGAGATAGTACGTTTCCCGGACAGGGTTTGAATGCGGTGGCGTTTTCTGGGTTTGCTTGCGCCCATCGAATAGCTGTGGATTTGGGTTTTTAGTGGTAGGTGTGTCACATTTTTCTCTGAACATACGGGAGAAAATGTGATTCGGTATCCGCTAAAATAACGCCAATCAGGTTTGTAGTGAGGACTGAGCGTCCTTATCAAATCAGAAAGCACGCTCAGTCTTCACTATGAATAAAATAACCCCAATCAGTTTTGTAGTGAGGACTTCAGTCCGCAAAAAAGACAGGACTGAAGTCCTCACTACGAACCTCAAAACAAGTTTGTAGTGAGGACTTCAGTCCGCAAAAAAGACAGGACTGAAGTCCTCACTACGAACCTCAAAACAAGTTTGTAGTGAGGAGTTCAGTCCGCAAAAAAGACAGGACTGAAGTCCTCACTACGAACCTCAAAACAAGTTTGTAGTGAGGA
>NZ_JAAFKD010000036.1:0-49597 GCF_013299165.1 Microcoleus sp. bin38.metabat.b11b12b14.051 | reverse complement strand
AGGACTGAAGTCCTCACTACGAACCTCAAAACAAGTTTGTAGTGAGGACTTCAGTCCGCAAAAAAGATAGGACTGAAGTCCTCACTACGAACCTCAAAACAAGTTTGTAGTGAGGACTTCAGTCCGCAAAAAAAGATAGGACTGAAGTCCTCACTACGAACCTCAAAACAAGTTTGTAGTGAGGACTTCAGTCCGCAAAAAAGATAGGACTGAAGTCCTCACTACGAACCTCAAAACAAGTTTGTAGTGAGGACTTCAGTCCGCAAAAAAGATAGGACTGAAGTCCTCACTACGAACCTCAAAACAAGTTTGTAGTGAGGACTTCAGTCCGCAAAAAAAGATAGGACTGAAGTCCTCACTACGAACCTCAAAACAAGTTTGTAGTGAGGACTTCAGTCCGCAAAAAAAGATAGGACTGAAGTCCTCACTACGAACCTCAAAACTAAAAACCCGGTTTCTGGGGATAAACCGGGTTTTGTAACTGAAAATGGGCGCTTTGCATTCTTTAAAAAAGTTTATTGGTCGTAGCTGCCACCGACGCCGATTTGGGTATTGTAGATTTTGGCATTAGTAATGGTCATATTTTCCATTGATGCGCCGGATACGTCAGCGGTGTTGATGATGGCGGCGGTTAGATTTGCCCGATCGAGGTCTGCGTCATTTAAACTGGCATTAGTCAGGAAAACTGCGGTTAAGTTGGCACCCGTCAAGTTAGCGCCCGTCAAGTCAGCGCCTTCGAGGTTGGCGTGAGAGAGGTTTGCGCCTTGCAAATTTGCTTCTCTCAAATCTGCACCAATTAAATGAGCTTCGGCCAAATTCGCGGACGACAAGTCGCACTGAAAACATTGGCCTGTTGAGATTAACTGTTGGACGTGAGCGGGATTTGCCGCGCCCGCCGGGCCTGCCAACAGTAGGGGACTAATTAAAAGACTAGCGGTTAATAGATGACGTTTCATAATCCCTTTTCCTCAGCAAACTTGGTGTTTTAGTTCTTCTGTTTATATCTACAATCTTACCACGGTGGTTTTCGCAAGTTGCGATCGAATTCACAGACCTGCTGTGATATCGATTATCTCGGACAACGCACAGGTGGTTTCTCAAAGCTCGCAAAACTCTAGGTCGCAAAACTTAACACTACCGAACTGAATACAGTCTCTTTTGGTAGTAACCTCTTCTAGCTTAGCTCGGACAGCGAACATACGCGTCTTGCTGAAGATGGATATGATTAGCGATGCGATCGACATCCTATAAGTTAATTATCGGCAAAAAAGTTCCCCAAGAATAAATTATTTATAATAAAACTGTCACGGGACAGAAAATTTACCCCTAAAATCAATATATGGTTATAACTTTATAGGTAGAGCCACAGCCGTCACAGGCAAGCTTCCCTGCCTAAGTTCGGGGTACATTTTTAATAAAAAATTTTAATTACGTCTCAGCAGCGCTGTAAAAATCCAGGTACTGCTTTGAAAGCAGCACTTTTTTAGCAAGGTTGCAGAGTCAACGCGCGATCGCCAAAATGAATTAAATATGCTCAAACATGATTCTTCCCAGTATCTGCCGACTTTAGATCGAGTAATCGACCGCTGCCCCTTGACAGTTGCACCCACTACCCCGCTAGCAGACGTAATTATCCTCATGGGCCAACGGCGCGGCAGTTGCTCTCTCAACCCAGAGATGCTACCAACGGATATCTACCCGCAACTAACACAAATCGCCAATCCCCCCAGCTCAAGCACGTTCAGAGATGCGGCAGGTAGCTGCGTGTTGGTGGTGGAACAATCCCTCGAAACATCGTCCACACCCTCTGCTCAAAATTCTCAATTGCAAGGCATCTTCACTGAGAGGGATCTTGTCGATTTGATTGCATCGGGCAAAAAGTTAAAAAATGTCACCATCGCAGAAGTCATGAAGCAGCCTGCGGCAATTCTGACCAAAGGTGAAGAGCAAGACATTTTCAGCGCCCTAATTCTGCTGGATCAACAAAGAATTCACCACCTGCCAATATTGGATAATTCCGGCAAACTCCTAGGAGTAATAACCCCGGAAAGCATTCGCCAAGCAATGGTGCAACCGGCAAATATCTTGAAAATCCGCAGCGTGAAAGAAGTAATGACTTCTGAAGTTATTCAGGCGCCTGTCACAGCTTCGGTTATGAGTTTGGCTGAGTTGATGGCGCGACACCGCGTTAGCTGTGTGGTAATTACAGCATCAACAGCATCAACAGCATTATCGATGAATTTGCCGTTCCCAATTCCCGTAGGTATGGTCACAGAACGGGATATTGTGGAATTTCAAGCTTTAGATATAGATTTGTCGCAGACGATCGCCCAAACTGTGATGAGTACCCCCTTATTTAGTCTTAAGCCTGAAGACTCGCTGTGGGTAGCTCATCAGGAAATGCAGCAGCGTTTAGTCCGCAGGTTGGTAGTAACTGGAGAAGGCGGAGAACTGCTGGGAATTGTTACTCAAAGCACCTTGCTGCGCGTACTTGGCCCGATGGAAATGTCCGGGGCGATCGACATTTTACACGCCAGCATCGAAGAACAGACTAGCGAGTTGCAAAAGGCGATCGCATCCCTCAGCTTGACTAACAGCCGACTAGAAAGGGAAATCGCTACTCGCCACCAGGCAGAGGTGCGGCTGCAATTGCTAGAATCTGCCGTAGTTAACGCTAACGATGCGATCGTGATTATGGATGCGGGATACAGCAATATCTCCGATCCCACAATTATCTACGTCAACGAAGCTTTTACTCAAATGACCGGTTATCGCCCCGAAGAAATTATCGGTCAAACCCCCAGTTGTCTGCGGGGGCCCGACAGCGATGGCGCTCAAGTTGCCAAAATTCGGCGCGCTTTTTCTCGCCGAGAACCGCTGCGCTTGGAATTGATTAACTACCGCAAAGACGGTTCCACTTATTGGGTGGAACTCAACAGCGTACCTGTTGCTGATGAGTTGGGAAACGTTACTCACTGGGTGTCTGTGCAGCGCAATATTAGCGATCGCAAGCGCATGGAACAAGCATTTTTTGAGGAAAAAGAACTAGCTCAGGTTACTCTACAATCGATCGGCGATGCTGTCATCACTACTGGCAGCGACGGCTGCATTTCTACCCTCAATCCAGTTGCTGAAAAACTCACGGGTTGGTCTACCTGGGAAGCTAAAGGTTTGCCGCTGGCCAACGTGCTGAGAATAGTTGACGAAACTACCAGGATGCCGATCGAAAATATCGCCCAAATCGCTTTGTATGAAGGTCGGATTGTTGACCAAGGCTACAACAGTTTGCTGATTGCTCGCAGCAACCGCGAATTTGCGATCGACCACTCTGTCGCCCCCATCCACGCCTGCAACGGCGAAATTGTCGGGGCCGTCGTTGTGTTCCGAGATGTGACTCAAGTGCGAACTCAAGCGCGACAGCTTACTTGGCAGGCTACTCACGACCCCCTGACGCAATTGGTCAACCGCCGCGAATTTGAGTACCAGCTAGAACACGCCCTGCACAGCGCTCAAGGTTACGGGCAAGAACACGTGATGCTTTACCTGGATCTCGATCGCTTCAAAATAGTTAACGATACGAACGGTCACGTTGCCGGCGACGAACTGCTGCGCCAAGTCAGTCAGCTATTTAAAACCAATATCCGCAAAACGGATATTTTGGCGCGTCTGGGCGGCGATGAGTTTGCCGTACTCCTGTACAACTGTTCCCCCGAACACGGCTTAGAGGTGGCAGAATTGCTGCTGCACAGCATTCAGGGATTCCGGTTTGCGTGGCAGGATAAAACTTTTTCGATCGGCGTCAGCATCGGTTTGGTGGCAATTAACCCCAAAACAGCTTCAACATCTGCGGTGTTGAGCGCGGCCGATCTTGCTTGCTACGCTGCTAAAAATAAAGGCCGCAACCGGGTGCAGGTTTATCAAGCAGGCGATCGAGAATTAATCAAACAGCACGGCGAAACCCAATGGGTAGTGCAAATCAATCAAGCTTTAGAAGAGAATCGCTTTCGCTTGTACTCTCAGCCGATCGTACCTTTGTTCAACTCTCCCACCATCGGCACCCACTGCGAAATTCTCCTCCGCCTCCAGCTTGCAACGGGTCAGTTAGTGTCGCCGATGGCTTTTATTCCGGCCGCTGAACGCTACAACTTGATGCACACGATCGATCGCTGGGTAATTCGCACTTTATTTAGCAATTTATCTAAAATTTTAACGGCAAATCTCTTAGTCCAAAATCCCGCGGCCGAGAGCGAGAAAATTGTTACCTTACCTGCTGGCTCTTCCCCGTCTAATTCACAATCCTCATTTGCCAAACATCCCAGCCTTTATGCAATCAACCTTTCTGGGGACAGCCTCAACGAAGAAAAGTTGATCGAGTTTATTCAAGAGCAGTTTTCCATCCATCAAATCTCGCCGGAAATCATTTGTTTTGAAATTACAGAAACCGTGGCGATCGCCAATCTCAGTAAGGCAGCCAGCTTAATTTGGCAGCTCAAGGAACTCGGCTGCCAGTTTGCCTTGGACGACTTCGGCAGCGGGATGTCTTCTTTTGCTTACCTCAAAAGTTTGCCAGTTGACTATATCAAAATTGACGGAAATTTTATTAAAAATATTGCGGACAATCCTATTGATGTTGCCATGGTGGAAGCTATCACTAAAATTGCTCACGTTATGGGAATAAAGACTATAGCGGAGTATGTGGAAAGTCAAGCAGTTATGGATAAACTTAAGGATCTCGGGGTAGATTACGCTCAAGGTTATTTTTTGGGAAAGCCTGAATCTTGTAATTTCGGCTATCCTAGTTTAGAGGAAGTTTTGGGAAATTTTCCGGTTAATTCTTTAGCTTTTGAGGCCAAGCTGGCTTCTTGAAGAGGGAAGTTCGGCAACGGATTCTTTACGGATTTAACGGATTGTATTGTGTGGATATCTAACCATTCTCAGGTTCGTAGTAAGGAATGCAAGTCCTTCTTCTCCTTCTTCAAAGTATAGAAAGGACTCTCCGTCCGAACGATCAAACATATTTTATGTCGGATAATTGACCGGACACGATATTCCCCATTCCATTACCCATTACCTTCTACAGGGGACGCAGGAAATTAAGCAAGTGTTGAAGGTTTTGGGGGAGGATGCGACTTTGAGGAATTTGCTTGAGGGTAATGCGAGCGCTCTTTTTTACCGAACAGCAAAGCGGATAATTAAGGGCGATCGCTTTTCACAATTGTCTACTTACGCCATTTACAATCGCTGAAATAAATCCATCCGATAGCGTTTGTGATGACGGGCCAAATCTAGCATCAAAAACTTTTTGCGCGGGTCGCCAAGATGTTTTAAAGACGATGCAGAATTTTGGATAAAAGTATCGTGAACTGTCTCCCCATCCAGGATAAAATAATCCCCCGCTGTCAACCGATAATGAACCATTAAGAGATAACCCCCAGGAAGTAATCGATCGATAATTTTTTCTTTGGTTTTATGCAGGTCTTCGAGCGTCAAAAAAAAGCCAACTTCTGAAAATAAAATCAAATCGAAACTCTCAGTGGGGAACTGTTGGGGAATCTGCATATTCTCAAATCGTACTTGTGGGAGATCCCTACAGCGTTTTCTAGCTTCCACTAATGCTAATTCTGAATAATCTACTGAGAGCAATCTGTCACACTTTTTGGCTAGTTGCTCTGTCAGTACACCGATCGCACAGGCGATTTCAAAAGCATTTTTGAATTGAACTTTTGGCAAAGCTTTGATCGTTGCTCGGAATTTACTGATTTCATTAAACTGCGATGTATATCCCCACGGATCGGCAGAAGCGCTAAAAATTTCATCAAAAATGCTTGAAGGTACTGATTCCTGCTCTGAAGGTTTCATAGGTTTCATAGTAAATTTTTCTTGTTTAAACTACCTTTGGGAAAAATATATCAAAACAATCCGGGGTTTGTCAAGAGGATTTAAGAAATATAGTCTTTCTCAGGTATATGACCCTATGCTTGGGTTGAAAAGGTAATTGCTTCCCCCGCACCTGCTGTTAATTGAGAACCAAAGAAAGTCTCCGCGATTGCTTTCCGTGTCCCTCGCAAAAGCTAACGCTAGAGAGTTCTATGGGGACACCCTTAGCTAACCCAAGCTATGCAGCTATATCAGGTACTGATTTAGATTTTAGATTTGCGACTTCGGCGTGAGACTTCGGGCTGGGCGAGCGTGGAGCCGAAGAGAGGAGAACGATTAAAGAATTGGGAATTGAGGAATAGTTAATTAATTAATCAACACCTCATTTTTCTGAGAGCATCTATATTAAAGGCGGTTGAAACTGCAACCGCAGACGACCCATAGAGTTAGCCCGGGGCTTCCTGCTCCTATCAAAAGTGATATCAATTCCCCATTCCCCATTCCCCATTCCCCATTCCCCATTCCCGATTACACATTACCTTCTACAGTAGTTTCCACAGCTTCGATGTACTGACTGTCTAAGAGAAAAGCACCTTTTTCAAAGCGAATGCCCCAATAATTGCCGGGACGCCGATCGATCACAACACCCAGGGCCCCGATCGCAATTACATTCGCAGCCCGCAGCATCGGCATCGGTTCGGCAGTTTTCACGTATGGCGGCATCGCCACAACTCGGACTTTTTGACCGATGGTAAATTCTTTATCCATAGTTTTTATGTTTTTATTGGCGATCGTGGCACGGCTAGGTCAGCCCAGATTCATTGTGGCGCACTTTTGGCAGAATTCTCTTCTACCAGCCCAAAAATAGGTACAAACCCATGACTTAAGTCGGGGAGAGATTAAGAGTTGAGAACAACGTTCAACCTCCGAGATTAAATACGCACCAGCAAATCTCAAATCTAAAACCTCAAATCGACTGACAGCTTTGTGTCAAACTAAGAATTGATAAAAAATGGCTGATATGAAAGTAGGGGATAGTTGGTATGGCTACAAGTCGTCGCATTGAGCGCGTAGCTTCAATGATTAAACGGGAAGTCAGCCTGATGTTGCTGAATGGAATCAAGGACGATCGCGTAGGTGCGGGTATGGTTAGCGTTACCGACGTGATTGTTTCGGGAGACCTTCAACATACAAAGATTTTTGTCAGCATCTACGGTACTGATGAGGCGAAGGCCGAGACTATGGAAGGTTTGAAATCTGCGACTAGCTACGTCCGCAACCAGTTGGGGCAGCGGTTGCAACTACGCCGGACACCAGGAGTGGCATTTCTAGAAGATGGTTCCCTGGAACGGGGTGATAAAATGGTGATACTGCTGAATCAGCTTTCTGCCGATCGCAAACCAGGTATGTTTGATGACGAAGAATTGACGGGTGATGGCGAAAAATTGACCAATGATGATGATGATGAAGCAGACGAGGATTAATTAGCATCTGAAGGCAATCAACAGTCAACAGTCAACAGTCAACAGTCAACAGTCAACAATTTCAAATTACCCATGATTGACAATCTTTCCTTACCCGAACTGGTAGCCCAGATGTTCGTGGTGCGCGCTTCTGGCTACTTGTTCGACCACCAAATTCGTTATCGGACCTGGGAACCTACGGCCGACAAACTTCGCTATTATCTGGAAAAGTTGGGCGTCGGTGGAGTGATTTTGGTGGGGGGAAGTGCTGCGGAATTGGCGGTTCGATCGCACCAATTGCAGAATGCGGCAAAATTTCCGCTGCTGCTGGCTGCTGATATTGAAGAAGGTGTCGGCCAGCGGTTCGCGGGGGCGACTTGGTTCGGGCCGCCGATGGCTATTGCTGAAATTGCGCTGCACGATCCAGAAGCGGCCACTCGCTATGCTCAACAAATGGGCGCTGTGACGGCGATCGAAGCTAGGGCGATCGGTCTCAATTGGATTCTCGCACCGGTGGTGGATGTTAACAACAATCCTGACAATCCGGTGATTAACGTCCGCGCTTTTGGCGAGACACCGGAAATTGTCGGCAATTTGGCAAGTGCTTTTATTCGCGGCGCTCTCAAACATCCGGTTTTAACTACGGCTAAGCATTTTCCCGGCCATGGAGATACGGCGGTTGATTCTCACTTGGAATTGCCGGTTTTGCCGCATTCGCCCGATCGATTGGCTGCTGTTGAGTTGCCTCCTTTTGTTGAGGCGATCGCCGCTGGGGTCGATGCTGTGATGAGCGCCCACTTGCTGATTCCGGCTTGGGATGACCAGTTTCCCGCTACTCTTTCTCGCAAAATTTTGATTGGGAAGCTGCGACAAGAGTTGGGATTTGATGGTTTGATCGTAACTGATGCTTTGGTGATGGGTGCGATCGCCAATAAGTACGGTGCTAATGAAGCTGCTGTTTTGGCGGCTGAGGCTGGTGCTGATGTTTTGCTGATGCCGCTTGACCCCGAAGGGGCGATTTTTGCTGTCTGCGAAGCTGTGACTCAAGGGCGCATTTCTATGTCACAAATTAAGGAATCTGTCAAGCGAATTTGGAAAGCAAAAATTAAGGTAGGTTTGTCGATCGAGCAAACAGCGACAAATCCCAAATTCGAGCCACCTCAACCCGCCCTTAGCAAAGGGGTGAGTTGCAGCGATTTAATTTTGCTGGCAACCACAGAAGCAAGGGCAACGGCTGCCGATATTTTGCGAGATTCTTTAAAATTTGGTGGCAAGCTACCTTTAGTCGCGAAAAAGTCCCCTCAGAACCAGCTTTTGCGGAATTTGATTGTGGTGGACGATGTTTTGGGTTGCGAGTTTTTGGGGAAACACACTCCGGCGATCGCCATTCCCGATCAGTTGGGTTACGAATTGCAACTAATTGACGATCGCACGGGCGCTGTGAGTGATAATTCAAGCACCGAGCATTTTTCTGGGACACTGCTGCAAATTTTCATTCGCGGTAATTGCTTCCGAGGTAGTGCTGGCTTGACTCAAGCAGCTAAAGATTGGTTTAATAATTTATTAAGGACGCAAAAACTGCAAGCTGTGGTAATTTACGGAAGTCCCTACGTTTTAGAGCAATTCTTGCCACACTTGCCTCCAAGTATTCCTTATGTATTTTGTTTCGGACAGATGCCTGTGGCGCAATCTCTCGCTCTAGAGTTGCTGTTCGGAAGTGACAAAACAGGCAATGCTTAAGTAGCCCCACTCCTGAATTTTTTCTTGGCTGTGTCAGGAGTTAAATTGATTCACCCGGTTTTTGGAGAGAAACTTTGCCTTTCGCGGCAGAGTTTCTCTCCAAAAACCGGGAATCTAGCCCTGCAAAAAGTGATAAATTTAGCTTTTCAGCGGCTCAGTTTGTTATCCTGGATTATAACTGCGCCTTCACATCCAAAAACAGATGCGATCGCTTACCAATCATTGTGATAACTTTTTTAATATATCAGAAAAAAGTATCAGGGTATACAGAAAAAAAAATAACGAACATATTTGGAAGTTTCGACTATATTATTAACAGGGCCATAAATTTTTTTAAGTAAAACCTTGAGGGCGCATTATGATTCACTCAACTATCAAAATCCAATACTCTTTAGATGTCATCCAAGATGAAGCACGCCACCTCGTGCACGAAGGCGTACTGAGCCGGCAACAGCCTATCTACACGCTTTGTCAGTTCATCCCGCCCCGAGAATGGGCTTGCGTCGAAGGAGAACTGGAAAAATGCGACTTCTTGCTACGCGATCGCATCGCCGACTTGATCGGTACTGAAAACTGGGACAACGACTAAAGCTTGGTTCTCTTCAATAAGTCTCCAACTAAAATCTGACTGTGTTAAAAATGATTGATTCTTTAATCGCGGGAATTTTCAGCGCGCAAATTTTCCAATTCCGATCTCAGCGCTGCCATATGTGCAGTTAATTCTTGAATCTCTAGCTTTATGTCAGGCCGTACAACCGACTCGGGAGTTGTGTCAGTTGCTGTCTCCGATTGCTTTGCCGATCCGGATTCGCTGTTGGCATTCTCCCGATCGCCTGGTTGAGAGAAAATAGTATCGACAAAATTCCGAGCTTCTCGATCGGTCATTTCTCCTTTTTCGAGCAACTCATCCGCGAGTAGGCCGAAATCTGGCTGTCTGAGTTTATCCAGATTTTCTTCTCGCTTCTGAGCATCTTGCAATGTCTCAAGTAAAAAGGAAGTTGCACCTAAAGTTAGGTGAAATCCTGTTTGCAGCATTTGAGGCAGGTTGTCTGGATTCATCTGAAGAAATGCCGCTAGAACGTTTTTCGGAGTTTTTGGTTCGCCACTTAATCCATATGCGGCGGGCTTGCCGCTTTTCGAGCGCCGGTGCAAAGTTGTCCGTCGCGATCGCCCACTCAGGAAAAATACGCCTTTAGAGGGATGATTTTTTTTTCCAATACACTCATTGTATCATTACTGCGTAAATTAAGAAACGTCAAGTGTAAAGTTTTGTGACAAAGATTGAAACATCGTCACTAGAAGGAGCCGTCTATCAAGACACATGGCGGCGAGAAACCGGGTTTATACGAAAAATAGGCGTTGAGTTACGAGAAATCTAGGAAGAAACCAGGTTTCTGAGGAAGCAGCGGGCGATCGCAAACTATCTATTTGAGATTTGAGGTTGAATCCAATTTACGGATACAGCGCCTCGCCGGTGGATGGGTCAAAGATAAATAGTCGATCGAAGTCAAGCTGCACCGTCAGCCGATCGCCCGGATGCAAGCGAACACCCGCGGGTACTTGTAACTGTACAGTAGTTTCAGCGCTCAACGCAGGTAAACTCGCCCGAATTAAAATTTCTCGCCCCAAAGGTTCCACCACTTTTACCTCTATATCGAGAGGAACTTTTTCTAACGCCCAAAAATCTCTTTTAAAATCGTCATCTGCTGCTGTTTCTGGCGTGAAGATTTCTATATTTTCGGGACGAATTCCCAAATCAAATGCTTGTCCTTCTCTCGCCTGCAATCTTTTTTGAATCGAAGGCGGACAGCCTAAAGATTGACTTCCCACCTGAAAAGATTCGTTAGCATAAATTGCAGGTAAAATATTCATAGCGGGATTGCCTAAAAATGTGGCAACCATCCGGTTAGCAGGTTTAGCATAAATGCTTTGCGGGTCTCCGATTTGCTGAATCTTCCCCCCATTTAAGACTACAATCTTATCAGCTAAAGTCATCGCTTCCACTTGGTCGTGGGTGACATAAACCGTAGTAATTCCCAGTCGTTGATGAAGTTGTTTGAGTTCAGCCCTAGTGTCGTCTCGCAGTTGGGCGTCGAGATTGGAAAGCGGTTCGTCTAAGAGGAAAACTTTCGGTTCGCGGGCGATCGCCCTTCCGAGTGCTACGCGCTGCTGCTGTCCGCCTGATAGCTGTTTGGGCTTGCGATTGAGGAGATGGTCGATCGACAGCGATCGGGCTACAGTTTCGATTCGTGCTTGAATTTTTGTTGAGTCAACATTCCGCATCCGTAATCCAAAAGCCAAGTTTTCAGCCACAGTCATGTGCGGGTAAAGCGCATAATTTTGAAACACCATTGCGACATCCCGCTGTCTCGCCGGAATGTTGTTAACTAAATTATCTCCGATGTAAAGATTGCCAGAAGTTGCGGTTTCCAAACCTGCAATTGTCCGCATAATTGTAGACTTTCCGCAGCCGGATGGCCCGACTAATACCCAAAATTCCCCATCCGGGATTTTGAAACTGATGTTTTCAATCGCGGTGACATTTTGGTAGCGTCTGGTAATATTTTCTAAGCGAACATTTGCCATTTTTTGACTCTAATTAGTAATTGATAGTTAGTGCTTTTTACCTTCAGCCTTCAGCCTTCAGAAAACTGTTCTAATTCTAAAACTGTGCGGTCTAATTCTTCAACTAGGGGCGTTGATTCAGCTTGGCGGAATGCTTCTACTAGAGAACGATAGTACCAGAGAGAACCGTCTTTGCCGCCTTTGAAGCGTTCCCAAACGGAGTCACCCACTTGACGGGAATCTTTGAGGATCGATCGCACATTATAGAGTTTATCAGCCGCCGACACTAATCTGACCGAGTGGGAAGCTTGAGGAATGCGATCGATATAAGCTTGTTTGCGATCGCGCCAAGGAGGTTTCGGCGTCGCGTCGCTGTCGGTACAGCCGTCTACAATCGCTGTCACAGTATCGCCAAAGCGTTGGCGGATGGCTTCGCGGGTGGTGGCGCCGCCCTGATCTTCGATCGCATCATGAAGCAAAGCTGCGATCGTCTCATCTTCATTTGCCCCATATTCCAAAGCTATACTAGCAGTACCCAACAAATGAGCGATATAGGGAACGCCGGAACCTTTGCGGATTTGAGTTGCGTGCAATTGGGTGGCATAGGTGAGGGCTTCGGAAAAACGGTTTGAGAGTATCATTGTTAGTCTTGGACGCATGAGTGGTCAGAAACCGGGTTTTTTTACGAAAATACTTGGTTCAAGCCAGCATATTCGGTAAAAAACCCGGTTTCTTTAGCTTAATCCGTAAGTCTTGATTGTAATTGAGCGTCGATCAAGTAAAAGTATTGGTATGCGGTGCAAGTAACGGTAAACCATGACAGCAATAAATCTCGCCAATAAATTTGAGTACAAACCCCGATACAAACCGAATCAATTAATTTGCGGTACCAGGCAAACAGCGATTGTCAGCGGCTGGACGGTCAAAAGTGCGATCCTGCTTCAGGATTCAGTGTGCCAGTCAATGAACGGCTCATCTAAAAACTTAAATTGTTTTGCTAAATATTCATATTTTATTTAAATAATGATTTGTTAATCTCTCTATTCTGTTCCTCTGGGCCCAGAGAACCCTCTACGCCCAGAGAGCCTTTTGCGCTCTCTGCTCGCTCTGCGTTGCGGTTGATCCAGAAAAATCTTGGTAAATTTAGTAAAAATATCCTGAAATCTGTTAATGTGTTGTAGCAGTTTTTTTGATTTCTAGCCAACCATAAAAGTAATGAGTCAGCAGGCAACCCTATTCCAGTACACACCACTACACAAGCCAAACCAACTGATTTGCGGAACTGGTCAAACCGCTGTAGTGACTGGGTGGACTGTAAAGCAAACGATCGCCAAACACCTTCAGCCCCATGAGTTTGCTGTGATTGGACAGCTTTACAGTTCAACTCGTGGAATTAGCTTTCTGATTCGGAATCTTTTATTCAATCCCCATGTCCACTTTTTAGTAATCATGAACGCTACGAAAGAAGACCTCAATGCTGGTGGAGGTAAGTGCCTACTAGACTTCTTCCGTCACGGATTCACAGAAGGTACCAGTGATACCGGAAGAAGATGTTGGGTGATTCGGTCTCCCATTACTGGCTATATTGATATTGAAATTCCAGCTAGTGCCTTAGAAAAATTACGGCAATCTATCAAAGAACCAGTAGAAGCAAAATCCATTTCTGAAGCTGTAGCTTTTGTCAAATCTTACTCACAACAGAACATACTTGAACCTTGGGGTGATTACCCACCATTCCCTATATCTGAAATCGTTCCTACTATTCAACCTGGGCCGCGCTACGGTCATAGGATAGAAGGAACAACAATTGCAGAAACTTGGGTTAAAATTATTCATCGCATCAAGACGACAGGTACAATTCGACCGACTGGCTATGATGGCCAATGGCAAGAATTAATTGATTTAATAGCTGTGGTGAAAAATGAGCCACTAGGTTTTTATTTCCCGGAACCAAATTATCTGCCCATTGACCGTCCTTTTGTTCAAGAATACATTACACAAATATTAGATGATTCAGTGAAACGAGAAGGTGTTAAATACACTTATGGGCAGCGTCTTCGTTCTTGGTTTGGTGGACGCGACCAGATTGAACAAGTTATTAATAAATTAATAGGTGAGATTGACGCTGCTAGTGCAGTTATGTCGCTGTGGGATGTAGCCGATCACGATTCAGGTGGTAGTCCATGCCTTAACCATATCTGGCTAAGAGTTGTGGATAACGAACTGTCAATGACTGCTACTTTCCGCAGTAACGATATGTTTAGCGCTTGGCCCGCTAACGCTATAGGATTGCGAAAATTGCAAGAACATATTCGAGACGCGATCGCTCAGCGATCGGAGTACGATCTAAAGATGGGTCCACTGATTACCATTAGTCAGAGTGCCCATATCTACGATGATACTTTCGATTCAGTTGACCGGATTATCAACCAGCACTACCAAAAAATTGTTGATACAGAACGTAGGCGTTGTTTTGATCCAACTTATTCTGATTGCGATCCAGTCGGAAACTTCTTAATTAAAGTGGAGGATAAAGCAATAGTTGTTTCCCAAACAACTCCTGGCAGTGGCGAGATTACCAAGCATTATAGTGGCAGAGATCCTCTCAAGCTATTACGAGAAATTTGTGCTAATTCTCCGGCAATACAGCCCGAACATTCAGGTTACTTAGGGCTAGAAATCCAGAAGGCTTTTGGCTGCATTGCAACTGGCAAAAAATATATTCAGGATCAATAAATCTAAGCGTCGTAAAGTTAAAGCATAGGAAATAGTTTATGTCGGTTCTAAGCGAGTGGGATATTATCAACGAGCTAGGTAGAGGTATATTGATTTATCCTTTCTACGAGAGAAGAAAGAGCATCAGAGGTTGCTGTTTATGCCTCAGGGCAAGTGAATATGCTTATACATTTAACATAGCTGAACCGACTCAAGAGCCACAAGACTTGCTTTTTACAGATCAGGATAATAATAAATTTATTAAAATTCCGAGCCGAAAAACTGCTATAATATGGACTGAGGAATCAGTATTTCTGGGTAATTATTTATGTGGCTCTCTTCATTCAACAGTAAAGCTAGTATCACAAGGCCTTGGACATATTGGAACAAGAGTTAATCCTAATTATGGAGGTGTTATGGCTATAGCTCTCCATAATTTATCAGACAATGAGATACAGATTCAAGTAGGTGAGACTATTGCATATTTAAGAATTCATAGGTTGAGTTCAAAATCTTCTTTTCCGTCGCAGTCTAGGGAGTCTCCTGGCAAGGTTAATGATGCTATTCCTGAAGGATGTCGAAGACCGAAAAAACTTAGTGACTGGTTGTTCAACGATGATCCACAAAATCGTTGGCGACAAGGACACCCTGAGGATATTAGGAAAATGTTAGAGGCATCACCAGAATATCAAACAGCCAAGGATGAGCTTAAACAAAAATCTATCGGCTACCGTTTAGTTGGTAAGCATTGGCCACAGTGGGAGCCGATGGTTTGGACTGGGATTATCGGGGCATTAGCAGCAATTGTGGCAGGTATTCCAGGATGGATAGCATTTGTGAGATCTTCTTCGCCACCTTCTTTTGATCCAACACCAATCATCACACCAAAGACACAAATAGCACCCACTCCTAAAGCAACCTCGGTTCCAAAATAATACTGTTGAGAAAGCGTAAAAATCAATGAACAAAGTATATATATCTGGTGCTTTAACAGGAATTGAGAAACCAGCAGAAGTCAAGAGTTTCTATGAAGCCATTGGTTTGCTTTGCCAGGAAATAGGTTTTCAAGCTTATGTTCCGCATATGTATACCGATCCTATCAATAACCCTGATGTTAGTCCTAGCCAAGTATTTGAAAGAGACAAGCATCAGGTAAGTACATCAGATTTAGTTATTGCTTATCTTGGTTCCTTCTCTTTTGGTGTGGGAATGGAGCTAGCTTATGCTGAAACGAATAACATTCCTATTGTGATTATTTATGAAAAAGATAAAGTTATATCAAGATTTCCACTTGGTATCCCTACACTAATTGCTGAAGTTCAATTCCAGACTTATGAAGATGCTTTGAACCAACTCAAAAACGTTTTGGAACAGAAAAAAATACAGCAGCTTATGAAGAAAACTTATCAAAGACCAAATTGGGACGAATACTTTTTAATGTTGGCAAAATTGGCCGCGACTCGATCGACTTGTCTGGCTTTTCCCGTCGGCGCGGTAATCGCTAAAAACAGGCAAGTTTTAGCTACGGGTTACAACGGTTCCCCCTCAGGTACGGTACACTGCACGGCTCAAGGCTTCTGCTATCCGGGTTTGAGCAGTTGCGACGCTAGCAAAACTTTGCCGTCGCGGGCGGTTCACGCTGAAGCAAATGCGATCGCCACTGCTGCCAAACACGGGATATCTACGGCTGGGGCTAGTATTTACGTGACTTTAGAACCCTGCATTTATTGTTTGAAATTAATTATTTCCGCCGGCATTCGCGAAGTATTTTACGAAACTGTTTTTAACAGCGGAGAAAAAGCTGAGTTGAGAGATTCTTTTATTGCCGATGGTATTGTTGAATTCAAACAAATTAAGCTATCTGAAAGTACAGCAAAAAGATCGGCTTCATTTCTGCTGAATGCTACATCTGTGCCTAAAGACGATCGACCATTCGGTTCGTAGTGAGGACTTTAGTCCGCATCCAATCAGGACTAAAGTCCTCACTACTAACCTGTGAGGACTTTAGTCCGCATCCAATCAGGACTAAAGTCCTCACTACTAACCAGATCAATCAAACTCATTGACAGCTTGCAAATAGTCGATCGCCGCATCTATCCTCGAACTATACTTAAAAGCAAACTGATCGAACCAATATCTCTCATCGGAATTTTTATCTAAATTTTTCAGCCAAACCTGAGCTTGCCTAACTTTTTGCCTGTGCGTTTGCACGTCTAACTCTGACGGCACAATTTTTTCTGGGGGTTTCGGTGTTAGTGCAGTCACTTCCTGAGATTTATTTTCTGCTTCGTGCAGAGGCTGAAGCGG
This sequence comes from Microcoleus sp. bin38.metabat.b11b12b14.051, assembly GCF_013299165.1. NCBI lineage: Bacteria > Bacillati > Cyanobacteriota > Cyanophyceae > Oscillatoriales > Microcoleaceae > Microcoleus > Microcoleus sp. bin38.metabat.b11b12b14.051. The sequence goes on along the minus strand of NZ_JAAFKD010000036.1, from coordinate 32,930 downwards.
TTCCTGTGCAGCCACTTCCCGAGCTTTATTTTGTGCTGCGTATTCAGCCTTAATTTCAGCTAAATCTTTGTCAAGATTACCAGGATACTTAATATCTGCTGTTTTAAATGTTTGATTTGACGGTGCTGCTGCTGGTTGGGAAAGCGGTTGTGCTTCCACTGGCGGCTGACTTGGCACGTCGCGATTTTTTTGAGATGCTTGATATTCTGCCCTAAGTTCAGCTAACAAGCGATCGATCGATTCCATGACTTAAAACCCCCTTTAAAAAATCCTGCCCAGGAACCAGGCACAAATATAATCTCGCAAACAACGCACAGCCTCCTCAATCAGTTATTGCATTCAGCAATACTTCCGTCAGGGTCATTCCTTCGATATCATCCATCGTCACTGTATCAACGATATCGAATTTAGCCCCAGCGCTTTGCAGTTCGTCATCCAATATCTTGAGAAACTTAGTCGCTTCCGGGGCATTCCCTACCTGAATGAAGGAAATCGCCAGCTCTTCATCTCGATCGAGCTTCCGCGATGCCTCTATAATCGTTTTCATCACTTCTTTGCGATCGTCCGGTTCGCCGTCCGTCACCACTAATATGGTTTCGCCATTTGGCTTGGTCTTACCGGATGCTTTGCGCTGAAAATAATTGTTGAGAGAATCTAGCAGCACCGCAGCCAAATTTGTAGTCCCGGAAGGTTCGTTTTCTTGGAAGATTTGCACTACTTTAGCTGATGTTACATTCTCGTAGCGTTTGAAGCGACCAGAAAAAACGTAAACTGTGATGCCGTCTGGGTCAAGTTCTTCGCATTTATTCGCCAGTGCGACAGTCGATTCTTGCATCAGCGCCCACCGACTTTTTCCCCCCATCTGGTCTTTGGTGTACATACTGCCGCTTTTGTCAATGATGATTGTGTAATCGCGGTTCTGAAGCATACTATTTTTCCTGTTAATTAAGAAGTTTTTCCCAAAAAGAGCAAAACCAGCGAGCCGAAGCGGTTGAGCTTGATGTTGCTCGCTGCGTTTTTTAGTTGATTTGCGATCGCAAATACCCGAATTTAAGCTGCAACTAAAGCGTTTTTAAGTGGCTTCCAGCTAAAAGCTCGATCGCCCCCCATCTCTACTGCTATTTTAACTCGCGGCTCTAGCGTCGGCAAAACAGTCAAATACTCAACTTCCTGACTCGACAAAACCTGCCCTTCAATAATCCAAAGCACCAGTCCTTTTGATTTCGGCGGCAAATTATCTAATTGAGTTTGCAACATCGGAGGTACGTAGTAGGTGTAACCCACAGCCCCTTCATTGCCAGTAGTTTTCTTGCCCAAATGTGGCGGCCGCACCCCGTGAACTCCGGTCAAATACATCGCCAAATCGCCCAAACCCCGCGCCGTAATTGTGTACGCACCGTAGCCGGCAGCCCGCAGCCGTCGCAGGTAACGGCCCTCAAATCCTCCCTCTAAAGGAACGTACAGGGCTAGCGACCCCGACTTTTCCAAATCCCGAATCATATCCGCACCAGTTGTAATCAGTCCCATAAATTTGTCTAGCCTGCTGTTTTAAATTTGGTCGATCGCCCGTTGCGAGCTTAAAGTATTATAAATGCTAAAGCTGAGGCGACAAAGTTATCAAATAGGCCTTGACAAATAGCAAACACTTCATGTACTATTGTGAACTGGCGCTGTCAAAGGATACTGAGTAGCTTGCTATCCAAGTCCTAGCCCAAATAAGCAAGACCGAAATCAAAGTCGGAGATCGAACAGGTAAAAAACCTAGAATCTCAACCCTTGCAAGACTTCCACAAGCTCGCTCCCAAATTTAAAACTCAAATTTTAAACACCGAGGAAGGCTGTTGGTTGATAACAGTTAATTGCAGGAACACTGAAATAGATGTTTCTGCACAAGAGCAAGCGGATTGACGTAAACTTCGCAATCCGAAACCTCTTGCGTAAATAAAAGGAAAAAAATCCGTGTCTGTAGGCATTCTTGGCACTAAACTAGGCATGACTCAAGTGTTTGACGCCGAAGGGAGAGCAATCCCCGTCACCGTCATACAAGCAGGGCCTTGTACAGTAACTCAAATCAAAACTAAACAAACTGATGGCTACACTGCCATTCAGATTGGATACGAAGAAGTAAAACCAAAGGCTCTCAACAAGCCAGAATTGGGACACCTTGCCAAGTCGGGGGCGAATCCATTGCGCCACTTGCACGAATACCGCTTGGAAGATACCAGTTCCTTTGAATTAGGCCAACAAGTAAAAGCAGACGCTTTTACACCGGGGCAAATCGTAGATGTCATCGGTACCAGCATCGGTAAAGGTTTTGCAGGCTTTCAAAAGCGCCACAACTTCAAACGCGGCCCCATGTCTCACGGTTCTAAGAATCACCGCGAACCTGGATCGATCGGACCTGGAACCACTCCCGGACGCGTCTATCCCGGTAAAAGAATGGCAGGACGCATGGGCAACGTTCAAGTTACCGTCCGCAAACTGACAATTGTCCGGGTGGATGCAGAGCAGAATTTGTTGCTGATCAAGGGAGCAGTTCCCGGAAAAGCTGGCGCCTTAGTCAATGTTGTTCCTGAGAAAAAAGTTGGGTGGTAGTTATTGGTTATTGGTTATTTGTTATTGGTTATTTGTTATTAGCAACAACTAACAACTGACAATCAACAAATAACAACCAACAACTGACAATCAACAAATAATAACAGACAACTAACAACAGACAAAGGACAAAAGATATGGTTAACTGTGTAGTGCGAAATTGGCAAGGCGAAGAAGTTGGAGAAACAACTTTAGAGCTTCGCGTAGCCAAAGAAGAAAATGCGTCTCACATCGTTCACAGAGCCTTGAGACGGCAAATGGTCAACGCCCGTCAAGGGAATGCTTGCACCAAAACTCGATCGGAAGTTAGAGGCGGCGGTCGCAAACCCTGGCGTCAAAAAGGCACAGGTCGAGCCAGAGCAGGTTCTATCCGTTCTCCGTTGTGGCGGGGCGGCGGTGTCATCTTCGGGCCGAAGCCGAGAGACTTTGAAGTCAAAATGAACAAAAAAGAACGCCGTCTCGCTTTGCGGACAGCATTCTTTAGCCGTACCGAAGACATCATTGTGGTTGAAGAATTTGCAGAGCAATTTCCGAGACCGAAAAGCAAAGAATTGCTAAGTGCGATCGCCCGTTGGGGTATCGACGCCCATAAAAAAGTTCTGTTAATCTTGCCAGAACCGCAACTCAACGTTTACCTGTCAGGACGCAACATCGAATTAGTCAACGTCATCTTGGCAACTTCTCTGAATGTTTACGACGTTCTCGCGGCTGACAAAATAATCGTCACCTCTACAGCCATAGCAAAAATTCAGGAGATTTACGGTGAGTAAAATCGACCCCCGCGACTACGCAGATTTGATCCAGCGTCCGATTCTCACCGAGAAAGCTACCCGAATGATGGAATTAAATCAATTCACATTTGACGTAGCACCAAAAGCGACCAAGCCTCAAATCAAAGCTGCAATCGAAGAACTATTTAAGGTCAAAGTCATTGGCGTCAACACCCAAAACCCGCCGCGCAAAAAGCGCCGAGTAGGTAAATTCGTCGGCTTTAAACCTTGCTACAAGCGAGCAACAGTAACTCTGCTAGACGGAGACTCCATCCGCAAACTCCTATTCCCAGAAGTTTAGCCAATTTTGGATTTTAGATTTTAGATTTTAGATTCCAGTTAACTGATGCAAACTTCCCATCCAGGAAACTCGCAAGTTAACTTAATCCCAAATCTAAAATCCAAAACTGTCAAGTCCAAAATCCCAAGTCTAAAATCTAAAATCTAAAAGCGATTATGGGCATCCGTTCTTACCGACCTTATACCTCCAGCACCCGGGAACATACCGTCTCGGACTTCGCTGAGATTACCAAATCAGAGCCTGAAAAGTCTCTAACCGGCAACAAGCACACCAAACAAGGCCGCAACAACCGAGGCGTCATTACCTGCCGCCACCGGGGAGGCGGTCACAAACGGCTTTATAGAACGATCGACTTCCGCCGCGACAAACACAGCATTCCTGCTACCGTCAAGGCGATCGAATATGACCCCAACCGCAACGCCCGGATCGCCCTTTTGTTCTACAAAGACGGCGAAAAACGGTACATCCTGCACCCGCTCAACTTAAACGTCGGTACAGTAATTGTCTCAGGCCCAGACGCGCCGATCGAAATTGGCAACGCCCTACCCCTGAAGAACATTCCCCTCGGTACCAGCGTCCACAACGTCGAGCTAGTACCAGGAAAAGGCGGACAAATCGTCCGTTCCGCAGGCTCCAGCGCTCAGCTAATGGCAAAAGAAGGTAGCTACGTCACCCTCAAACTGCCATCCGGCGAACAACGGAAAGTCCGCGCCGACTGCTACGCTACGATCGGTCAAGTTGGCAACACAGACGCCAGAAACATCAGCCTCGGTAAAGCAGGCCGTACCCGCTGGAAAGGTCGCAGACCAACCGTTCGCGGTAGCGTCATGAACCCGGTAGATCACCCGCACGGTGGTGGCGAAGGCAGAGCGCCCATCGGGCGTCCGGGGCCTATGACTCCTTGGGGAAAACCAGCATTGGGTGCCAAAACTCGACGCAAAAACAAGCGCAGCGACGCTTTAATCGTCCGGCGCCGCCGCAAATCTTCCAAGCGTGGCAAGGGCGGCAGACAAAGTTAATGGAAGAAGGAAGAAGGAAGAAGGAAGAAGGAAGAAGGAAGGAAGAATGGAAAAAAATGTTTTACCTTTTCTAATTCCCAATTCCCAATTCCCAATTCCCAATTCCCAATTCCCAATTCCCAATTCCCAATTCCCAAAATTATGTCTCGATCGTTAAAAAAAGGCCCATTTGTCGCAGACCACCTGATGACAAAGATTGAAAAACTCAACGCCGCAGGCCAAAAACAAGTAATTAAAACTTGGTCGCGCTCTTCCACAATCCTGCCTCAAATGGTAGGTCACACGATCGCAGTTCACAACGGCAGACAGCACGTTCCCGTCTACCTGACAGACCAAATGGTAGGTCACAAACTCGGAGAATTCTCCCCCACTCGCACCTTTAGAGGTCACGCGAAAAGTGGTGATAAAAAGGCGAAAAGATAGCCAAATTAGGTGACAGGTAATAGGTAATCGAAATTTTTTCATTCAATTACCAATTACCTTTTCCCCAATTGCCAATTACCTACTTACCCAAATCGAAATGGTTATAGATACCACATCCGAAATTAAGGCGATCGCCCGTTATATCCGGACATCGCCCTTCAAAGTGCGCCGAGTCCTCGACCAAATTCGCGGCAAAAGCTACCAAGAAGCGCTGATTTTACTCGAATTCATGCCCTACCGCGCCTGCGAACCAATCGTTAAAGTTTTGCGATCGGCAGTAGCCAACGCCGAACACAACGCAGGATTGGACAAAACCAAACTCGTAGTCTCTCAAGCTTACGCAGACCAAGGCCCAGTCCTCAAACGTTTTAGACCCCGCGCTCAAGGTCGCGCCTACCAAATTCGCAAGCCAACTTGCCACATTACGGTAATAGTTGCTCCGCTCTTAGAAGACTAAAAAACAATTGACAGTTGACAGTTGACAGTTGACAGCGAGGTTTTTGAGAGCGGGATTTAAACCCAGCCGCTCAAACAATCCACCGACTTCGAGCAGGGGCTTTACATCCTTGATATTTGGTAAAAGGTACAGACAGCTTAAAGTTCAAAAAACAGGTAACTATCAATTACCAATTACCAATTACCAATTACCAATTAACTCATCAAATATTATGGGCCAAAAAATACATCCAATTGGTTTTCGTCTCGGCATTACCCAAGAGCACCGCTCTCGCTGGTTTGCTGACCCGAAAAACTATCCAGAACTCTTGCAAGAAGACTTTAAAATTCGCAAGTACGTCCGCAAAACCCTCAGTAATGCTGGTATTTCCTCGGTCAGAATTGAGCGCAAAGCCGATCAAATCGACCTAGAAGTCTTCACCGCCAGACCGGGCGTTGTCGTAGGCCGCGGCGGAGCAGGTATCGAAACTTTGCGCGTCGGTTTGCAGCAGCAACTCGGCAACAACCGCCAAATTCGCATCAACGTCGTTGAAGTTCAGCGCGTAGACGCCGATGCCACACTGATCGCAGAATATATCGCCCAGCAACTAGAACGGCGCGTATCCTTCCGCCGAGTAGTTCGCCAAGCAATCACCCGCGCTCAAAAAGTCGGCATTCAAGGCATCAAAATTCAAGTCAGCGGACGCCTCAACGGCGCAGAAATCGCCCGTACCGAATGGACGCGCGAAGGCAGAGTCCCCTTGCACACCCTGCGGGCCGACATCGACTATTCCTACTGCACCGCTCAAACCATCTACGGTATTCTCGGGATTAAAGTTTGGGTTTTCAAAGGCGAAATTATTCCTGGACAGGAACAAGAAGCTGCACCAAATGCAGCCGTGCCCCGCACCAAACAAAAGCGCCGCCGCCAGAACTTTGAAGATCGATCGAACGAAGGCTAGTCAGTTGACAGTTGACAGTTGACAGTTGACAGTTGGAAGTTGACAGTTGGAAGTTGATATTTGGCAGCAGTAACCAGTTACCGATTACCAATTACCGATTACCAATTACCAATTACCAATTACCGATTACCAATTCCCAATTCCCAATTCCCAATTCCCTCAGTCATGTTAAGCCCTAAAAGAACAAAATTCCGCAAACAACAGCGCGGGCGAATGAGCGGTATTTCCACCCGCGGCAGCTCAGTTAGCTTTGGCGACTTTGCCCTCCAAGCCATCGAGCCAGCCTGGATCACTTCCCGCCAAATAGAAGCCGGACGGCGCGCCATGACCCGCTATATCCGCCGGGGCGGCAAAATCTGGATTCGCATTTTCCCCGACAAACCAGTCACCCAGCGCGCAGCAGAAACCCGGATGGGTTCTGGTAAAGGCGCACCGGAGTTTTGGGTAGCCGTCGTCAAACCCGGTCGGATCATGTTTGAAATTGGTGGTGTCAGCGAAGAAATTGCCCGCGAAGCAATGCGTTTGGCATCTTTCAAATTACCGATTAAAACCAAGTTCATCACCCGCGAAGAAAGCCCGTCATAGTGGCGATCGAAGGTAGAATTGAGTCTGCATTCGTCAGAAATTTAAAATCTGGCACGTACAACTTTTTTTCCCTTCGGTCTTCAGCATCAGAAAGAATTCTGTCTTCACTAGACCGCTACTAGACCGCTAACGATAAAGCACACAATTATGTCTTTGACCAAGATTAAAGAAGCTAGAGAATTAAGCGATGCAGCAGTAGCAGAGCAAATTTTAGCCGTCAAGCGCCAACTAATGGACTTGCGGCTTCAGCAAGCTACCGGCCGCATGGAAAAGCCTCACCTGTTCAAGCACGCCAAACACCGGCTGGCTCAATTAATGACAGTTGAACGCGAACGCCAAATCGCTGCTGAGGCAGCTCTCAAGTCTGCTCCCACCGCAGTCAGCGAGTAGTCAGCAGCAGCCGAGCCGAGGTTCGCACAGCAGTTCAAAAAAACTCAATTGCACAACAACAATAGGTAGGTATGGCAGTTAAAGAACGAGTTGGCGTAGTAGTCAGCGACAAAATGGATAAAACCGTCGTGGTAGCGATCGAAAACCGCTCCTCCCACACCAAATACGGCAAAATCGTAGTCCGCACCAAGCGATACAAAGCTCACGACGAAGAAAATAAGTGCAAATCGGGCGATCGCGTCCGCATCACTGAAACTCGCCCTCTGAGCAAAACCAAACGCTGGACGGTTGCTGAGATTTTCGGTGCAACAAAGGGTTAACAGTTAATTTCTAATTGCTCGAAAGTGCGATAATCGGCTTTCTCGATCGACCCTTTGATTAACCATCAATTAGCAGCAATTAGCACTTAGCAGTTAGCAAGCATCAAATTACCTTTTCCCAAATCACCATGATTCAACCCCAGACATACCTCAATGTCGCCGACAATAGCGGAGCCCGCAAGCTCATGTGCATCCGCGTATTGGGAGGCGGCAACCGCCGCTACGGCGGAGTCGGCGATGTCATCATTGCCGTCGTCAAAGACGCCATCCCCAACATGGCAGTCAAAAAATCCGATGTCGTCAGAGCCGTCATTGTCAGAACCCGCAAAGCCTTACGTCGCGACAGCGGCATGAGCATTCGTTTTGACGACAACGCCGCCGTGATTATCAATCCCGAAGGCAACCCCAAAGGCACTCGCGTTTTCGGGCCAGTCGCCCGCGAACTCCGCGACAAAAACTTTACTAAAATCGTTTCCTTAGCCCCAGAGGTACTTTAAAATGTACGGAAAAAAGGGTAAACCAACTAGCGAACCGCAACGCCACAGAATGCACGTCAAAGCGGGCGACACCGTGCAAATAATTACTGGCAAAGAGAAAGGAAAAGTCGGAGAAATCTTAAAGACATATCCTAAAGTCAGCAAAGTAATTGTTAAAGGCGTAAATATCAGAACCAAGCACGTCAAGCCCCAACAAGAAGGGGAATCGGGAAAAATCGTCACCTTTGAAGCTCCCATCCACAGCTCAAATGTCATGCACTATTCCGAAAAAGAGAAAATCGCCAGCCGCGTCTGCTATACATTTAGTGAAGACGGCCGCAAACTGCGACAACTCAAAAAAACCGGAGAAATCCTCGATAATTAGTCATTGGTCATTAGTTATTAGTCATTAGTGCCTAACTAACAACTAACAACTGACAAATGTCAACTGACAAAGAACGAGATACAAGCCCCTGGCTTTAGACACGGGGAAAAGTCGGTAGCGGTTTCAACCGCCTTCAATATTTCTTTACGTGGTTAGTCAGCAAATGATGTGATCATAAAAGACGATCGAGTAAGAATAACCATCTACGTGTTGAAACATCCTAGAGGGCGAGCAATTCCGGCAACGGACAGATCCGACTCAGATTCGGAATAGTTCTCATAGCAAACAATAGCAGGATGTAGAGCGTACCGTATCTGTTGGCTAGCGATGGACTCGCGTTCGCAAAAAACAAAGTATACGCAATGTTTGAAGAAATTTAAACGGAGTGAGTAGCGGCGACTTGATAGCGCCTTTGAACATCCGACTCTGGACTCTTCAAGAATCCCCTCGCCTTTAGCCATGGGGAGTATCAAAAAGAACAATTCCCTGACCAAGCCCAGGGACAGTTAACGAAACACAAAAACTATGCCGGACAAACTCAAAGTTCTTTATCAAGGTAAAATCGTTCCTAAACTGATGGATCAGTTTAAATATACTAATATCCATCAGGTTCCCAAACTTATCAAAGTCACCGTGAACCGGGGTTTGGGAGAAGCTTCTCAAAATGCTAAGGCATTGGATTCGTCGCTGAATGAAATTGCGATCATCACCGGGCAAAAACCCGTCGTGACGCGAGCGAAAAAGGCGATCGCAGGCTTCAAAATCCGCAAAGGAGTACCAGTCGGCGTGATGGTGACGCTGCGTGGCGATCGGATGTACGATTTTCTCGATCGACTCATCAACCTCGCACTCCCCCGCATCCGCGACTTCCGCGGTATCAGTCCCAAAAGCTTTGACGGGCGCGGAAACTACAGCTTGGGCCTGAGAGAACAGCTAATTTTTCCAGAAATAGAATATGACCGCATCGATCAAATTCGAGGCATGGACATTTCAATTATCACCACAGCAAATACCGACGAAGAAGGACGTGCCTTGCTTAAAGAAATGGGAATGCCGTTCCGGGACAACTAAGCACTAGAGTAAGAAGCAAAAGATGGCAGCTAACGATACCATAGCAGATATGTTGACGCGCATTCGCAATTCTTGCATGGCGCGCCACCAAACAACACAAATTCCAGCTACAAAAATGACCCGTAGCATCGCCCAAGTTCTCAAAAACGAAGGCTTTATCAGCGAATTTGAAGAAGCAGAACCAGAAGGCGTAAAGCGAACTATAGTGCTTTCTCTAAAGTACAAAGGTAAAACTCGCAAGCCCATTATCACGGCACTTAAGCGAGTCAGCAAACCAGGACTGCGCGTTTACTCGAACCGCAAAGAACTGCCCAGAGTATTAGGCGGAATTGGCATTGCCATTATCTCCACCTCCAGCGGCATTATGACCGATCGAGAAGCTCGACGCCAAGGTTTAGGCGGTGAAGTGCTTTGTTATGTTTGGTAGTCATTAGTCATTAGTCATTAGTCAGTCGATTTTAGATTTTAGATTAACTTGCAGCATTCAATCTGCAAGCTTAAACAAAAGTCTAAGATTTGGGGATTATCCACTCATGAGTGTCGGCGAATTGTACTTGTTTATTACGAGTCATTAATTACGCATACCATGGAAAAAAACTCAAAAGTCGATCGCTAAAGACTAATAACTAGATACTAATAATCAAACACTAAAAACTAAAAACAAAGGACAAAAACTATGTCGCGAATTGGCAAGCGTCCGATTAGCATCCCCACAAAAGTCACCATCACCCTAGACGGTCAAAAAGTAGCCGTCAAAGGCCCTAAAGGTGAACTTTCCCGAGTAATCCCCGCCGAAATCCTCCTAGGAATGGAAGGCGAGACTTTACTCGTTACCCGCCGGGACGAATCTCGCGTCGCCAGACAATTGCACGGCCTCTGTCGCACCCTTGTCGCCAACATGGTCGAAGGTGTATCCCAAGGCTTTCAGCGTCGTCTGGAAATTATCGGCACAGGTTATCGGGCACAGGTTCAAGGACGGAACCTGATTTTAAACGTCGGTTACAGCAAGCCCGTTGAAATGCCTCCTCCAGAAGGCATCACCATGGCAGTTGAAGGCAACACCAACGTCATTGTCTCCGGCATTGACAAAGAACTCGTAGGCAACACAGCAGCCCGCATCCGCGCGGTGCGTCCGCCCGAAGTTTACAAGGGCAAAGGCATTCGCTACAGCGGCGAAGTCGTCCGGCGCAAAGCTGGTAAAACAGGCAAAACAGGTAAGAAGTAACAGTCGGTAACCCAGGTCTAAAGACACTGGGCTTGTAGGGGTAATTCCCACAAGCCATACTGACCAGCCTAAGACTTTCGAGGTCTACGTTTTTGGAGTCACGACACCCTGTGGATGCGTAGCTAGTTCCCTGCTCTGTCATTTGCAATTAAACAGTCTTAAGGTCACTGAGACAGTGTTGCAAGTCGAAAAAGCTCTTAAAACATTGGCGAAGCTAACATCACCCCGCAAGGGAGGCTCAATTGAGCAAATCCGAAGTGTCATTTCTCTCTCAGGTCTAAAAACTCTGAGTTTCCCATTTACCGAGTATTTATATGAAGCTTACTCGCAAGGAATCAGTCCACCGCAGACACCGCCGCGTGCGGCGCAAGGTATTCGGTACTGCCGAACGTCCAAGATTAGCGGTATTTCGATCGTCCAATCACATCTACGCTCAAGTAATCGACGACACTGCACAGCACACTTTGGCTGCTGCGTCAACCCTCGATCCAGAATTGAAGTCAAATCTCACTTCTGGTGGCAACTGCTCCGCGAGCGTCCAAGTCGGTCAGTTGATTGCCAAACGGTGTTCCAGCGCTGGCATAGCTCAAGTCGTATTCGATCGCGGAGGCAACCTCTATCACGGTCGCGTTAAAGCCCTCGCAGATGCAGCTCGCGAAGCCGGGTTAGACTTTTAGGAAGAAGCAAGAAGGAAGAAGGAAGAAGGAAGAAGGAAGAAGGAAGAAGGAAAAGAGAATCTATAACAAAATTCTTAATTCCTAATTGTTAATTTCTCTATGCCAACTACCAGTTACTAATCCTCAATTCCCCAAGGACAAAACATGGCAGAACAAAAAGAACAGCGCAACAAGAAAAAAAGCAATAACAACAAAGGGCGCGAAAAAGAATCCGAATGGCAAGAACGGGTTGTTCAGATTCGTCGCGTTACCAAAGTAGTTAAAGGCGGTAAAAAACTCAGCTTCCGCGCCATAGTCATTATCGGCAACGAACGCGGTCAAGTTGGAGTGGGAGTCGGCAAAGCTAGCGACGTAATCGGTGCCGTTAAAAAAGGCGTCGCTGACGGCAAAAAGCACCTAATTGAAGTCCCCCTCACCAAAGCTAACTCCATCCCTCACCCCATCAACGGTGCAGGTGGCGGAGCCAAAGTCATGATGCGTCCAGCAGCACCCGGAACCGGGGTAATTGCAGGGGGAGCAGTGCGAACTGTTCTCGAACTAGCAGGAGTCCGCAACATCTTAGCCAAACAGCTAGGTTCAGGAAATCCTTTAAACAACGCTAGAGCCGCAGTCAACGCCCTTTCCACTCTTCGCACCTTATCCGAAGTTGCTCAAGAGCGCGGAATTCCAGTAGAAAACCTCTACGGTTAAGGACTAGGGAACTGGACATTGTCAGTTTTGAGTATTAAGTATTGAGTTTTGAATAAAAATCTTTCATTCCTCAAAACTCAAAACTCAAAACTACCAATTACCAATTACCAATTACCAATTACCAACTATCAAAACTATGAGATTGCAAGACGCCCGACCAAAAGCGGGTTCCACAAAACGCCCGCGTCGCTTGGGTAGAGGTATTTCTGCCGGTCAAGGCGCGAGTTCCGGTAAAGGGATGCGCGGTCAAAAAGCTAGAGCCGGTAGCGGCACTAGACCCGGTTTTGAAGGTGGTCAAAATCCTCTTTACCGCCGCCTGCCCAAGCTGAAGAGCTTTCCTTTAGTGAACCGGAAAGAGTACACTACCATTAATGTAAGTAAATTAGCATCACTGCCAGCCAACACAGAAGTTACTCTCACCTCTTTGATCGAAGCAAAAATTGTCACTACTGACGACGGGCCGCTGAAAATCTTAGGAGATGGCGAACTGAATGTGGCTCTGCAAGTGCGCGCGGCGGCCTTTACCGCAGGTGCTCGCACCAAAATTGAAGCCGCCGGCGGAAGTTGCGAAGTAGTTGCGTGAAGATTTGAGGTTTGAGAGTTTGTCCAAATCTCAAATCCTCAAGCTTGCTATCAGAAAATGATTTAGTCGAAAATCCCAAATCTAAAATCCAAAATCGTAACTATGGACGTTAGTAAAGAGAAAGCGCCAACTGCACAAGAGACGTTCATGCAGATGGCTCAAGCTGCTGGTTTGCGGGGCCGCATCCTCGTCACTATTGGCTTATTGATTTTAGTACGCCTGGGTGTTCACTTGCCAGTCCCCGGCATCGATCGCGCCGCCTTTGCCCAAAACGTCCAAAATAGCCCTTTAATTGGCTTTTTGGACTTGTTTTCAGGAGGCGGGCTGTCAGCTTTGGGGATTTTCGCGCTGGGGATTTTGCCCTACATTAATGCTTCAATTATTGTGCAACTTCTAACTGCGGCTCTGCCAAGTTTAGAAGATATGCAGAAAAATGACGGCGAAGCAGGGCGGCGCAAGATTTCTCAAATTACTCGCTACGTTTCTTTGGGCTGGGCTATTCTGCAAAGCATTGGCATTGCGATTTGGGTCAGCCCTTTTGCTCAATCTCCATCGCCTTTCTTCATACCACAAACTGCTTTGGCTCTTACGGCCGGATCGATGTTTGTCATGTGGATATCGGAAGTGGTGACAGAGCGAGGCATCGGGAACGGAGCATCGCTGCTGATCTTTATCAACATTGTGTCGGTTTTGCCGCGCTCTTTGGGACAAACTTTTGAATTGGCTCAAAGTGGCGACACGCAAGTTGTAGGCCGCGTAATTGTTCTGCTGCTGGTCTTTTTGGTGACGATTGTCGGGATTGTTTTTGTTCAGGAAGGTACTCGCCGGATTCCGATTATTTCTGCCCGCCGCCAAGTCGGTCGCAAAGTTTATCGGGAGAGTCGCAGCTATCTACCCCTGCGCTTGAATCAAGGCGGAGTGATGCCGATTATTTTTGCATCTTCGGTGTTGATTGTGCCTTCTTTCCTCGCTCAGTCTCTCAATCAGCCGTTTTTGGTTCAAGTTGCTAATGTGTTGAGTCCGAACGGCCCTGCGCCTTGGGCTTACGCGCTATTTTATCTGACTTTGATTCTGTTCTTCAGTTATTTCTACGCTTCGTTGATTGTCAACCCCGTAGATATGTCTCAGAACTTGAAGAAAATGGGCGCCAGCATTCCTGGGATTCGCCCCGGTCAGAAAACCAGCGATTATGTGGAGAAGGTTTTGAACCGTTTGACTTTCTTGGGAGCGATTTTTCTCGGTCTGGTGGCCATTGTACCAACGGCTGTAGAAAGCGCGATCGGCGTCCAAACTTTTAGAGGGTTTGGTGCAACTTCCCTACTAATTCTAGTGGGTGTGGCGATCGAAACTGCCAAGCAAATTCAAACTTACGTCATCTCCCAGCGATATGAAGGAATGGTGAAGTAATCGCAATGCAATTGATTTTTATGGGGCCTCCAGGGGCCGGCAAGGGAACTCAGGCTCAGCTTTTAGCCGCTCTCTGGAAAATACCCCACATTTCAACGGGTGACATCCTCCGCGCCTGCGTGGTTGCGAAAACTCCCTTGGGTGTAAAAGCTAAATCCTACATGGATGCTGGTGAGTTGGTTCCCGACGAGTTATTGATGGATATCGTACAAGAACGCATGAATGAACCAGATGCTGGTGCAGGCTGGATTCTCGACGGCTTTCCCCGTACTGTGGCACAGGCAGCGTTTTTTGACAAACTGCTTTGTGATGTTGGTACTGGGGCTACCTCTGGTAAGGACTGCGCTCTGCGAGCTGTCAATTTGGATGTCCCTGATAATGTTTTGGTGACTCGCCTGCTGTCGCGGGGCCGCCAAGATGACAATGAGGAGACGATCCGCCGCCGGTTGCAAGTTTATCGCGAGCAAACTGAGCCTTTGATTGAGTTTTACAGATCCCGCGAACAGTTAGTTGCGGTTGATGGCGATCGCGACATGGAAGTAGTCACCGCAGAACTGCAACAAGCGCTCTCTGGCGACTGTTGAACCCTCGCAATACAGCTTGTTACTCACCAGCTTTTGCTAAGATCTGTTAACTAGGAGCTTTTTGTGCTATCAGGTTTTGTGAGGGTTGCGAGAAACAAAATTGAACTCGATTCTACTTGCCACAACTTTACTCAAGTAAAGCTCAAGCAAGCGGTTAATTGAGTCAAGCAGTCGATCGAGTTACCTGAATTATTGCCCCGTTCGCCTTCAACCCGCCCAAAACGGAGACAAGCCACCGACAATCGTCGTCGAGATCCCAAATTTTAGACCGAAGTTCCTGCTCCTTTGATGCATCTGTGGAGTAAATCTAAAATCTAAAATCTAAAATCGGCCCCTCCTTACTTGGTAAATAGGTTTTGAAGCAAACGCCGGGACACTCCTAGTTAATCAAATGTAGAGTTGAGGTAAATACCAAATTGTCTAAGCAAGATTTAATTGAAATGGAAGGGACAGTGACGGAATCACTGCCGAATGCGATGTTTCGCGTTGACCTAGATAATGGGTTTAACGTGCTAGCTCACATTTCTGGCAAGATCCGCCGCAACTACATCAAAATTCTGCCTGGCGATCGCGTCAAAGTTGAATTAACTCCCTACGACTTGACCAAAGGCAGGATTACTTATCGCCTTCGGAAAAAATAGGCTTAGATAAAACTTTCTAAAAACTAATTCTAAGTTTAATTAGAGAGAATTTGGTAAAAAGCTTCAAATTTATGCTATAATGCTACGTTTGTAGTGTTGCCGAGAAGGGCGTCAACAACCCAGCGGCGTACCGGGTTAAGTCATTGCTACGCCGTTTAAGTATCGATCGCCAACATTCTGGCGCACGCGAACTTTACCCAGCAATGGGAGTGGGTGCAAGCGAGCTCCTTCATAAAACAACCCGCACTTTATACAATTTAATCGAGGAGAGGCCTACACCTTGCCCAGCCTCTCCTCCCACCGCTCTACGGGTCAGCGTGCGTGCTCTCCGGTAGAGCGGGGTTCTCCAGGCAGGAAGAAAGATGAAAGTTCGAGCATCTGTCAAAAAAATTTGTGAGAAATGTCGCGTCATCCGCCGTCGCGGTCGAGTGATGGTGATATGCACTAACCCGAAACACAAACAGCGCCAAGGTTAGAAAACAGGAAGATTGGGCTGGGCACTGCACGCAGGTGCTGCCTAATTCAATATTGTAGCCAAATAGGAAAACTAGGGAGACAAAAAGTGTGGCACGGATTGCCGGTGTAGACCTTCCACGCGATAAGCGCGTCGAAATAGGTCTGACATACATTTTCGGAATAGGCCTGTCGCGGGCCAAAAAAATTATCGCTGCAACAGGCGTAAATCCTGACACTCGCGTCAAGGATTTAACAGAGGCCGACGTGACTACTCTACGGGCTCATGTAGAAAGCACCTACCAAATCGAAGGAGACCTCCGGCGCTGGGAGTCAATGAACATCAAGCGCCTGATGGATATCGGGACTTACCGCGGTCGGCGTCACCGTTTGGGTCTGCCTGTGCGGGGTCAACGAACCCGTACCAACGCTAGAACCCGTCGTGGCGTCCGCCGTACAGTGGCGGGCAAGAAAAAAGCACCGTCCAAGAAATAACAGCAGTTTGCAGGAAATTTATGTTCCTGCCGACTGTTTCCCCGGCTTTGGGGAGAGTAATTCAATGAAAACGATAAAGAGACTAATATGCCGCCACGACAACAAACAGGCAAGAAATCTGGTGCAAAAAAGCAGAAGCGTAACGTACCGAATGGGGTAGGCTACATCCAGTCTACCTTTAACAATACGATTGTGACTATTACCGACCTAAATGGCGAAGTAATATCCTGGGCATCAGCAGGTTCCAGCGGTTTCAAAGGAGCTAAAAAGGGTACTCCCTTTGCAGCTCAAACAGCAGCAGAAAGTGCAGCTCGCAGAGCCAATGACCAGGGAATGCGCCAAATAGAAGTAATGGTAAGCGGGCCGGGAGCAGGTCGAGAAACTGCAATTCGGGCCTTGCAAGGAGCAGGACTGGAAATTACCCTAATTAGAGATGTTACCCCAATTCCTCACAACGGCTGTCGCCCTCCCAAGCGGCGTAGAGTCTAAAACGATTTGAGATTTTAGATTTTAGATTTTGGATATTGGCTAACTGCTTAAAGTCAAAAAATAATGGTTCTAACTGTTGCCCCGTCCATCCAAAATCCGAAATCCGTTCAGGGGTATGCTCTGCAATCTAAAATCCAAAATCAAAAATCCAAAGTGGAAAAGGGAGGTCACTCCGTGGCGCAGTTTCAAATTGAATGTATAGAGTCTAATACTGACAAAGACCGCAGTCAGTACGGAAAATTTGTTCTAGAACCGCTCGATCGCGGTCAGGGAACAACTGTTGGGAATGCGCTCCGGCGAGTTCTGCTGTCAAATTTGGAAGGAACAGCAGTAACTTCAGTCCGCATCGCGGGCGTCAATCACGAGTTTGCCACGATCGAAGGGGTACGTGAGGACGTTCTGGAAATTCTCCTGAACATGAAAGAGGTTGTTCTCAAAACTCATTCCCAGCAGCCACAAATCGGTAGGTTGCGGATTGAGGGGCCAGTCACAGTTACTGCCGATCGATTCGATTTGCCCTCTGAGGTGGAATTGATCGATAAATCGCAGTACATTGCGACTCTCTCACCGGGATCTGTTCTGGAAATGGAATTCAGAATAGAAAAAGGCATCGGATATCGAGCAGTAGACCGCAGTCGCGATGATGGGTCGGCTTTGGATTTTCTCCAAATTGACGCTATCTTTATGCCGATTCGCAGAGTCAACTACAGCGTGGAAGATGCTCGGCTCGGTGGCAGTTCTGAGAAAGACCGGCTGGTTATGGAAATCTGGACTGATGGCAGCGTGACTCCTCAAGAAGCTCTGAGTCAATCTGCACACATCCTGGTAGATTTATTTGCACCTCTCAAAGACATCACCCAAGATTCTCTCAAACCCGAGTATCCAGGTGAGGCCGATCCTACGAGCCAAATTCCGATCGAAGAATTGCAGTTGTCAGTCCGGGCTTACAACTGTCTCAAGCGGGCTCAGATCAACTCAGTTGCAGACTTATTGGATTATACCCAAGAAGACTTGCTCGAGATTAAGAACTTCGGGCAGAAGTCCGCAGAAGAAGTGATTGAAGCTTTACAAAAACGCTTGGGCATTACCTTGCCACAGGAAAAATCAGCTAAAAGTTAATCAACGGGTAACGGGTAAAAAAGTTCTGCATTTTCAGTGCGTGAGTTCTTCAGAACCAAGAAGAATTCACCGCCCGAGCTCTCAGACTGTCTATCCCCGCGCCCAATTACCAATTACCAATTACCAACTGCTATGCGTCACCGCTGTCGCGTCCCCCAACTAAACAAACCGGCTGACCAACGCCGCGCCATGTTGCGCTCGCTGACCACCGAATTAATCCGCCACGGTAAAATCACTACCACTCTCGCCCGCGCCAAAGCGCTGCGTCCAGAAGCGGACAGAATGATTACCTTGGCCAAAGATGGCTCCTTGGCCGCTCGCCGGCAAGCTATGGGCTATATCTATGACAAACAGTTAGTACACGCCTTGTTTGAGGCTGCCCAAGAACGCTACGGCTCGCGCAACGGGGGCTACACCCGCGTAGTGCGAACTGTCCCCCGCCAAGGAGACAATTCCGAAATGGCGATCGTTGAACTGGTTTAATGCAATTTTGGGTTGGAGATTTTTGATTTATGACTGACAATCCAAAATCCCCAATCGAAAATGCCCGATCGACACAACGCATTGCTTTGGTAATCCAATACCTCGGCACTGACTTTCACGGTTGGCAGCGACAGCCGAACCAGCGTACAGTACAAGAAGAAATTGAAACAACAATATCAAATGTGCTGGAACGCCCGGTAACGCTGTACGCGGCCGGGAGAACGGATGCGGGAGTTCACGCCGCTGCTCAAGTAGCCCATTTTGATGCTGATGGCCCAATTCCGGCTCACCGCTGGGCAAGCGTTCTCAACTCTCGACTGGCAAAAGATATTTTAATTCGAGCTTCGGCAAAGGTGGAACCTACCTGGCACGCTCGGTTCTCAGCCAGTTGGCGGCGCTATCGCTACACCCTTTATACAGACCCGATTCCTAATCTGTTTGTGCGTCCTTATGCTTGGCACTGCTATCACGCACCTGTGGATGAATCCAAGATTCAGGCAGCTTTGACACCCCTAATCGGGCGGCATCACTTGGCTGCTTTCCACCGCGCGGGGTCTGCTCGCCCGCATTCTTGGGTGGACGTACAAGCGGCAGAGTGTCACCGTTCTGGGCCTCTTATCTATATTGAGGTTCAGGCGAGCGGGTTTCTGTACGGGATGATGCGCCTGCTGGTGGGGTTGCTGGTGCAGGTGGGTCAGGGGGAAAGGGCGATCGACAATTTCACTGATATCTGGGTCAACGAACGCCGAGAAATGGTAAAATACGCCGCTCCCGCTCAAGGTTTATGCCTGTTGCGGGTTGGCTATCAGGACTTTCCCTTTCCCACCGATGTTTGGTACGACACTCAGCCGAAATTAGTTATTGGTTATTAGTTATTAGTTATTAGTTATTGGTTATTAGTTATTGGCAACAACTAACAAATAACAACTAACAAATAACAAATAACAATTAACAAATAACAATTAACAAATAACAACTGACAACTAACAATGAACAAAACTTACGTCCCTACTAAAGACTCCCTAGAGCACAAGTGGTACGTGGTCGATGCCGCCGACCAGCGGCTGGGCCGTCTGGCAACTGAAGTTGCCATGTACCTCCGGGGTAAACACAAACCCACTTACACTCCTTCAATGGATACCGGCGATTTCGTAATTGTCATCAATGCTGACAAAATCGCTGTTACTGGCAAAAAACGCACCCAAAAAATCTACCGCCGCCACTCTGGCAGACCGGGCGGCATGAAAACAGAAACTTTTGCCAAATTGCAAGCACGTTTGCCCGAAAGAATTGTCGAAGAAGCTATCCGAGGAATGCTGCCTCACACTTCTCTGGGCAGACAACTGTTTACTAAGCTGAAGGTGTACGCTGGCCCCAACCACCCGCACCAAGCTCAAAAACCAGAAGAGTTAATTGTTCACACGATTCCGGGAGGAAATGAGTAATGCAAGCAACAGATACATCCGGCCGCGCTGTGTACTGGGGTACCGGTCGCCGCAAGTGTTCCGTAGCGCGGGTACGTTTGGTTCCCGGCACTGGCATACTGACTGTCAATGGTAAAGAAGGAGATTTGTACCTGCAATTCAACCCTACTTATTTGGCACTCGCTAAGGCTCCTCTGGAAACTTTGGGTCTCGAAAATGAGTATGACATTTTGGTGAAAGTCGAAGGCGGCGGCTTGACAGGTCAAGCTGACTCGATTCGGTTGGGTGTCGCTAGAGCACTGTGTCAGTTAGACCCCGACAACCGCAAGCCTCTGAAGACTGAGGGCTATTTGACTCGCGACCCGCGGGCAAAAGAACGGAAAAAGTACGGTTTGCGGAAAGCTCGCAAGGCTCCTCAATACTCGAAGCGGTAATCGAGGGCAGAAGGCAGAAGGAAGAAGGAAGAAGGAAGAAGGAAGAAAGAAAAGGCAAGAATCGTTCAGATTTTATCTGCTTTTTTTTAAAGTTTATTTCCGATTCCTGATTCCTGGTTCCACAAGGTATAAGACAAAATTGGTGCTGTTGTTGGTCTACAAGTCCTGCGGCAGCTAAAATGGTTGTAAAGTCAAAAATTTAGAGAGTAAAAAAAATGGCGAAAGATGGTATTCACCCTGAGTGGTATCCCGAAGCTCAGGTTTATTGCAACGGCGAACACGTGATGACTGTTGGTTCCACTAGACCAAAGCTTCAAGTTGATGTCTGGTCTGGAAATCATCCTTTTTATACTGGCACTCAGAAGATTATTGATACTGAAGGTCGTGTGGAACGCTTTATGCGCAAATACGGCATGACGGACGTAGAAATGCCCAAGGCAGATGCTATGTCTGGGCCGCTGAAAATGGAAGACCCCAAAGCAGATGCTGCTAAAGCTGCTGCTAAAGCCAAAAAGAAGAAGTAGCCGGATTGTCATTTGTCCGCAGTTGGTTGGGAGTAGTTTTTTCTCTACTGGTAACTGACTGCTCTCGGATTTGAGATTTTAGATTTGAGATTGCTATGCTATTACACATTTAAATTGCATATTCGGGGCGAGGCTCAAAGCCCACCCCACAAACAAGAGTTGGACTAATTCTTGATACAGAATTTAAATGCCGCAACAGCTTATCCAGGCAGTTGAGATAGAATCGCGATTCTATCTCAACTGCTATTCAAATCTCAAGTCTCAAATCTAAAATTTATCCGCCCTCGGATTGGAGAGCTTAGATTGAAGAGTTGCTACGGCTGGCGGTTGAGTTCGATCGCGATTCTATCCCAACTTCTCTTCAAATCTAAAATCTAAAATCTAAAATCTAAAATCTAAAATCGATTGACGGAGGACATTTGACATGGCTGAATCTTATTTGCTGGATAAATTGAAGTCGGTAGAGCAAACTTTTCATGAGTTGACTCGCCGCATGGCTGACCCGGATGTGGCTAGAGATAATTATGAGTTCCAACGGGTGGCAAAAGCTCGATCGTCCTTAGAAGCAGTAGTCGATACTTTTGATCTGTGGAAAACGACTCAGGACGATTTGGTGGGTGCGCGACAGGTACTTAAGGAGGCTGCGAGCGATCGAGAAATGCAGCTTATGGCCGGGATGGAAGTTGAGGAACTTGAGTCGAAGCTGGAGAATTTGGAAAGTCGTTTGAAGGTGTTGCTGCTACCGCGCGATCCGAACGATGACAAGAATATTATGCTGGAAATTCGCGCAGGTACTGGCGGAGATGAGGCTAGTATTTGGGCGGGTGATTTGCTGCGGCTGTATTCGCGCTACGCTCAAACTGAAGGATGGCAGGTGAAGTTGGTGAGCGAGTCACTGGCGGACATGGGTGGCTTTAAAGAGGTGATTCTGGAAATCACGGGCGATAGCGTTTATAGCAAGCTGAAGTTTGAGGCTGGAGTTCACCGGGTGCAGCGTGTGCCGGTGACTGAGGCTGGCGGCCGGGTGCATACCTCGACGGCGACGGTGGCTGTGATGCCGGAGGTTGATGAGGTGGAGATCCACATCGATCCGAAGGATATTCAGATGAGTACGGCTCGATCTGGCGGTGCTGGCGGCCAAAATGTGAACAAGGTGGAAACTGCGGCGGATTTGTTTCACAAGCCGACTGGGATTCGGATTTTCTGTACTGAGGAGCGCAGTCAGTTGCAGAATAAGGAGCGGGCGATGCAGATTTTGCGCGCGAAGCTCTATGACATTAAGTTGCGAGAGCAGCAGGATGAGGTGAAGGAGCGGCGTTTGGGGCAGGTTGGTACTGGTTCGCGATCGGAGAAGATTCGCACGTACAACTATAAGGATAATCGGGCTACCGACCACCGTTTGGGGGAGAATTTTTCGCTCAATAGTGTTTTGGAAGGGGATATTGAGGAGATTATTCAGACTTGTATTTCTCAGGATCAGCAGGATCGTTTGGCTGAATTGGCTGCTTCTACTTCTAATTGATCGAGCGCTAGGCGCATTTTTGGGTCTGCCTTTGTTCTCTGATGACTCGGCGGATGTGGTTTAGTAGGGTGTCCCAAATTGCGTCGGCGCTCTGGACGGGATACTTGAAATGTTCTAGGTCGTATTGTACGATGATTTCTAGAGGCGCTAGAGTTTGCTGGTTTCTACAACTGGCAATTGTGGCGATCGTCTCTTTTTCCCATCTGGCAAATAGTCGGTAGCTTAAGTTATATGAGATCCTACATTCCGCACGTCAATTTGTAGTATGCCAAGTAATACGAAAATTCTGAGTTTTTTGACGTTTTATTTGTCTCGTTCGCGTATAAACACTTAGTTCTTTTTTGTTTTAGCGTTCGCTAAGCTACTCAATAAATATAATAACTACATATTACATCTTGAAGTGCGGAATGTGGGATTAGATATATTCTCACTCAGATTCATTTGGCTGTTAACCTTATGAATCACATTATGAAGCAAAAACTTCCCCGAATCAACCCGACTACGCTGATGAAGAGTTTGGGGCGATTTACCCTGCTCGCGACCTTTTCTTTTAGTCTGGGGACTTTAAAAAACTGGGGACATCATAACAGCTATTGGCATGGCACAATCTTTCGTGTGCAAACAGTTGATTTCAATATGTTATCTCATACTCTGCCAGGAAAACTATCCTATACCTTATTAGAAGGAAACATAGGAGAATTGCAGCGAACTTTAGACAGCAACTATGGATTATTTGGGCTGATTGTTACCGATTGCAAAATGGCTACCAAAGATTGCCTATCCGAGCAAATTCTTTATCAATCAAAATCTTCTCTTAAGTGGACAAAGGAAATTTCATTAGCAACTTTATCAAATCATCCATACGACTTACTACAAAATCCACCTCCGCTGCAAGCAGAGCGGCAATATGTTAAACGTGATGATAGTAAACCCATCCCTACTGGTAAAGTTAACTCAGGAGAAATAATCGGTCGTGTGTACTATGTCCGGGGAGTACCGCCGACATTTATTGAAGATTATACTAATTGGATTAAAGAGCCATTTAAAGTAACAGGTTCCCGGACTCTTTACACATCCACATTCGCTTTATTTTTTGTTAGTAGTTTGACCGCGTGGATAATTCTTGAGCTGGTTTTATATACCAAACGGAATGAGCAGCGCTTTGCACAGCAACAACGGGAACAATTACAGCGGGAAGCAGAATATGAGCAGCGCCTTGCACAGCAGCAACAGAAACAATTACAGCGGGAAATTCAACAGATCAAGCTGCAATTAGAAGAGAAAAACCAGCAAACTATCGAATTAATTGACCAGCGAGAGAGAGGTCTTGCTGAACTGGAATCTTATCGGCAAGGACAGGAGCAAAATAAGAGAGAACTGGAAAATCAAATTGCATCTTATGAAAGCGAACTGGCTTTTAAAGAAGAGCAACAGCAAGAAACTGCTCAAACTTTAGAAGACTTGCAATTACTACGGCAAGAGTTGCAAGAAACGTATCAGCGAGAATCTGAAGCAAAGCAGCGGAGTGAAGCGCTCAATCAGAAAATAGCTGATTTGAAGCGCGATCGAGATTTAATACAACAGCAATCTCGTCAGCTAGAGCAACAGTTAGAAACAATACCTAATATTAATGAACTCAATGCTGCTCTAGAAGGATCTAGGGCAGAATCAGAGCGGATCAAAGCAGGATCAAGGGATTTTGAAGTTTATGTTTTAGAAGAAAATCACAAGCTAGAAGAGAAAAAGGCTGACTTAAACCGAGAACTAAATTCAGCTTTAGAAGAAAATCACAAGCTAGAAGAGGAAAATGCTGACTTAGACCGAAAACTAAAGTCAGCTAAAGAGCAAATCCGTTATTTGCAAAATATAATGGATGATAACAATTCTTTGATATCAGATAATCAAGAGATAGTTATAGATAGTTCCTCTTCTGCTGGAGCTAGGTCTAGATTGAGAAATATTTCAGGCAGAGGTGCGGTGCGGTCTTTAGAGCGTTTGGGATTCACCGAAGATAGGCAAAGAGGCAGCCATGTTATCCTGAAAAAAACGATAACACGAACAATTTCTGTCCCCGTACCAATACATGAGGGTCAATCATTAAAGCGTGGGACACTCAGGGCTATTATTCGGCAAGCGGATATAACCAGAGAGGATTTTTTAGATAATCTGTGATCATGTTGAATCGGAAAAAAATAATTTTAATGGAGTTTAATAGAAAATGAAATTTAGGGTACTCGAAATACTAATTGCTAGTTCTATTCTTTTATCAATTTCATCCTTGTCATCTGCTCAAAGTAATCAACAAGATTCTACAATTCTACCCACAGGAACTTACTACTCTCAAGGAACCATGTTCAATAATTCCCGGAGAGAAATTGCACATAAAAACAATAGAATCTGTATTAAGATTGTCAATGGCCCTGCAAATCCTTACAAGGGAGTGGAAGATATCACAATTAGCAGCGTGTCTTTTCAAAAGGGGAAATTCTATATTGATGCTACCGGAGAAGAGTTAATCTTAGAAAAAAATGGAAAAGTAATAAATAGTGGTCGTGGTGGTGTATGGGAGTATAGAGGCACCTCACCAGATCCCAGGAGTCAACCCATACAGGCTAAAAAAATGGCAGAGTGTGTAGCGGCTCAAGGACGATATGTACAGAAGATGCAAGGAATATCTATGTCAGGAATCGATTTTCCCAAGCATTAACCATGATCGACATAGGTGGGGGTTAATGGGGGACTAGGCGCAAGCTAGGCTGAGCCTTTGTTCTCTGATGACTTGACGGATGTGGTTGAGTAGGGCTTCCCAAATTGCGTCGGCGCTCTGGACGGGATACTTGAAATGTTCTAGGTCGTATTGTACAATGACTTCTAGAGGCGCGAGGGCTTGCTGGTTTCTACAACTGGCGATCGCTGCGATCGTCTCTTTTTCCCATCTGGCAAATAGTCGGTAGCTGAAAAAGGAACTGCATTTTTGCCCTTTCTTGTTCAGATAAACGACTATTACCTGATGTTGTTTGGGATACACTTTGACTATGCGGTTGACGGGCATTCTCAGGGCTTCGGCGGCTTCCGTTTTGGAAATTTGCCAGCACTGGGGTTTGAGCCAACCGGAGGCTGTGAGGCTTTGACGGTTGCGACGTGAGTTGTGGGTGTTTTGGCTGCGTCTTTTGGTCATTTTTGCTTCCCCTGAAGTTATTTTGAGTAAAATAAAATCTTTAAATCTATTTAAAATAGTATCTGGTAAAAGTCCTGCTGTCAAGCAAGAAAGACAAATTTGTTTGCAGACAAGTAAACTAGGAATTATGGTGATCTGGTGGCTGATACCGTGGACGCAGAAGCTAAGAAAAAACTGAGCGAGGTTGTTAAGTTAGCGCGTGGCTCGATGAGTTTAAGCGCCTTTGGCAGATTGTTGGGAGTTTCGGCTGCTTCTGTTTTGTATTGGGAAAAAGGGCAGGTACTTCCAGATACGAAAAATTTGACTCAGATTGCGACAAGAGCAGGCTTTACGATGGAAGAGCTCATGGCTCATCTTGAAGGTAGGTCGGTGCAGGAACCTGTCAATACCAACGAGTTGCTTAAGAAAATTCAATGTATGCCGATTAGTGAGCTAGCGGTGATTGTTCGAGCCGGTGTGGAGCGGTTGGCGGCTGCTGCTGAGGTTTCTGGGAATTAGGGCTGGAGTCCAAGTCAATTGGGCAGTAAACTAGGAGTTGTGTTTATCTGGTGACTAATACTGTGGACGCAGAAGCTAGGAAAAAACTGGTTGAGGTTGTGAAGCTAGCCCGTGGCTCCATGAGTTTTAGTGCTTTTGGTAGGCTATTGGGAGTCTCTGGGTCTGCTGTTCAGTATTGGGAGAAGGGACAGGTACTCCCGGATACGAAAAATTTGACTCAGATTGCCGCAAGAGCAGGCTTTACTATGGAAGAGTTGATGGCCCATCTAGAAGGCAAGCCAATGCCGGAACCTGTTAATACCAACGAGCTGCTGAAAAAAATTCAGTGTATGCCGATTAGTGAGTTAGCGGTGGTTGGTCGAGCGGTGATGGATAGACTCGCGGCTGCTGCTGAATCTTCTAGGTAGGGCTTGCTGAAAAAGTGTATGTAGTGGAAAAATGAGGCTACACAGCTTGAAAAATCGTAGGTTTATTGCTAAATTACCAAATTTAGCAATAAATGAATAACGAAGGTGCAAGGGTTTTGAGCGATCCTGAGCGGATAACTTGCACCCCTTTGAGCTTCAAAAGCTTAAACCCCTTATCTGGTCGGCTTTCTACTTTTATTCAGCAAGCCCTAGGTAGGTACAGTTGATGTATCAGTTGGCAAGTAGACTGGTAAAGCCGAGTAGCTTTTAAGTCGTGAACAACATCCAAAATAGAGAAAAACTTACTGAAATTATCATTCACAGCGCGCGGAACAATTGAGTTGCTTAAGAAAATTCAATGTATGCCGAAGAAAATTCAATGTATGCCGATCGCAGATTTGGCGGTAATTGTCCGAGCGGGTGTGGAGAGGTTGGCTAATGCTGCTGAGTCTTCAGGGAAATATAGCTGAGCGGTGTTTGTCCGATCGCCCTTATGGACTGACGCACTCCGACAAAGAAACCGGGTTTTTGACAAAAATACTTCGTTGTCACCGACAGATTAGGTAAAAAACCCGGTTTCTGGGCCCCTAATCGCCCTTATCAGAAAACCACTCGCCCTATGCCTGACTCAATAGGTCTAAAAATTCTTGTACAATGCGATCGGCTTCTTCGCCGCATCTGTTAGCGTCACAATAGTGGATGATGTGGATGCCGTGGGATGCAAACTGGCGATCGCGCGTTTCGTCTTTTTCTGTATCGGGATGCGATATTTCCAGAATACCCCATTTGCCTTGGTGGAAGATGAGGAAGTCGGGTTCTTGGTTTTGTCGGCCTGCGGGTGTTGTCAGTCGGGCTTTGGAGTTGGGGAAGAAAAGGACGGAAGTGCGATCGAGAAAAACAAAGTTTTGCAGCAATTAAGCAATTTGAATCGAATCATAAATTCTCATCCTCTCTTAACTCCTCAGCCATAACATTCTTGGGCTGCGATCGGCATTTCCGTAGAAGGCAATCCATAAGTAGTATAAGGTCTAACATCAGGCGGTTGCAGCCCCAAAACAATTGATTTGGGAGGAATACCCGCTGCAACTAACTCCTCAGCAATCAGGCGATCGGTATTATTGGCTTGAATCCACACCTGACCATCAATAATATCGATATGAATCACACAATGGTGAATCCGCCCCTCCTTAGACCAACCTATATTGATGAACATATAGCGGTCATTTTCCACATCAAAAATTGTCACGTTTTGCGTCCCGCTGTCAAAAACGGGAAGCTCAGCGTATTCAGTAACAAGCTGCTTAACAAGTTTGCGATAATTGTTTAAGCTATCCATTGTATTATCTTCTCTATTTTTGGGTTAAAAACAACATTTATTGGGTTTCTATTCGCCATTAATTATATCAATTACAACCCAAGAGGAATTACGCATCCATACCAAACAGTTCCCGATCGCACTCACACACTCCTCGAAACCGGGTTTTTTCGCGAATCTGCGACTCTGTGCGAAGTATTTTCGTCAAAAACCCGGTTTCTGACTGCGCCGATAAAATCTCAAATCCCAAAGGCGATCGCCCTCACACACCACAGAAACCCGGTTTTTCGAGAATCTGGGGCTTTGTGCCAAGTATTTTCTCCAAAAACCCGGTTTCTCGCTACCCCTGCGTCCAAAATCGAAAATCCAAAATCCAAAATCCAAAATCCGATCGCCCTCCCAAACCCAAATATTATCAATGACTAAATTTAATTAAAATTTGTTAAGATTAACTCGACCTCAGCGCCGGCATCCCATCCGCCGCTAAACCTCCCCTTCCCCAGCCCCCACAACAATGCTGCGACTCGAACACATCAGTAAAATTTACCCCACAGGCGTCGTACTCAAAGATGTCACCTGGGAAGTCAAACCGGGCGATCGCATCGGCTTAGTAGGCGTTAACGGTGCCGGCAAATCCACGCAACTCAAAATCATCGCCGGCGAAATGGAACCCACCTCCGGCGAAGTCATTCGCCCCGCTAGCCTTCACATCGCCTACCTCTCCCAAGAATTTGAAATCGACCCCACCCGCACCGTTAAGGAAGAATTTTGGCGCGCCTTCAGCGAAGCTAACGAAGTTCACGAATCTTTGATGGAAGTGCACCGAGAGCTCGAAGCCGCCACCCCAGAAAATCTCGACGACATGATCCATAAAATGGATCGGCTACAACGGCAATTTGAAGGCTTAAATGGCTACGGTTTAGAAGCTCAAATCGAGAAAATCTTACCAGAAATCGGATTTGAACAAGAAGATGGCGATCGATTGGTTAGCGCCTTTAGCGGCGGTTGGCAAATGCGGATGAGTTTGGGTAAAATCCTCCTCCAAAAACCCGACATCCTGCTGTTAGACGAACCTACCAACCACCTCGACTTAGAAACCATCGAATGGCTGGAAGTTTACCTCAAAGGGCTGACTACGCCGATGGTAATTGTATCCCATGACCGCGAATTTCTCGATCGACTCTGCACCCAAATCGTCGAAACCGAACGCGGCGTTTCCAGCACCTACCTCGGCAACTACTCCTCTTATTTACTGCAAAAAGCTGAAGCCAGAGAAGCCCAACTGAGCGCCTACGAAAGCCAGCAAAAAGAACTCGAAAAACAGCAAGCTTTCGTTGAAAAATTCCGCGCCAGCGCCACACGCAGCACCCAAGCCAAAAGCCGCGAGAAACAGTTAGATAAAATTGAACGCATCGAAGCCCCCACCGGCGGCTTGAAAACTTTGCATTTCCGGTTCCCGCCCGCACCCCGCAGCGGCCGCGAAGTAGCCATAATTGAAAACTTGGTGCACACCTACGGCGAGAAAATCCTATTTTTGGGAGCAGACTTATTAATTGAAAGAGGCGATCGCATCGCATTTCTTGGCCCCAATGGTGCAGGCAAATCAACTCTACTGCGCCTGATTATGGGTTTAGAAACTCCCACCGAAGGTACTGTCAAAATGGGAGGACATAACGTCATTCCTGGTTACTTTGAACAGAATCAAGCAGAAGCCTTAGACTTGAATAAGAGCGTGATGCAAACCATTCACGACGAAGTACCTGACTGGAAAAATGAAGAAGTTCGGACTTTGTTGGGGCGGTTCTTATTTAATGGTGAAACAGTATTCAAACACGTTGGTGCTTTAAGCGGTGGGGAAAAAGCCCGTCTAGCTTTGGCAAAGATGCTGCTGGAACCTGTGAACTTGCTAATTTTGGACGAACCGACAAATCACCTCGACATTCCCGCGAAGGAGATGATGGAAGAGGCAATTAAGAATTACGACGGCACGGTAATTATCGTTTCGCACGATCGCTATTTTATCTCCCAAGTCGCTAACAAGATAGTCGAAGTTCGTGATGGTGAGTTTCGGACTTATCTCGGAGATTACCATTACTATCTGGACAAAATAGCGGAAGAGAAAGAATCAGCAAAGTTCGCAAAATTTGAATCTGAGAAAGCGGCTAAAAAAGCGGAAAAGGAAGCCAAGAAAAAAGCAACTGCTAAGCAAAAATAAAGTCTCAACCACCAAGCAGAAATCAGGACACGGCATTGCCGTGTCCCTACAATTAATTCATTGGGCGATGGTTACATCATTCGATTAGGATCGCGATTATTTTGGGGTAGGGAAACGGCATTTCTGTGTCCTCCTCATGATTATTTTGAGGTAGGGAAACGGCATTGCCGTGTCCAGAGTTGCTTAAATCTTAACCCAAAATTTTATTGATCATTTGATTCGCCTGCGACTCGTAATTCCCGCCAAACAAATTAAAGTGATTCAAAATATGATATAAGTTGTAAAGCATTTTGCGCTTTTCATAGCCTGAGTCCAGCAACCAAACTTCATTATAACCACGATAAAAGGCTGCGGAAAAACCGCCGAATAGTTCCGTCATTGCTATATCAACTTCTCTGTCGCCCCAATAAGTGGCTGGGTCAAAAAATACTGGTTCCCCCGCAGCAGTTATCGACGCATTTCCTCCCCACAAATCCCCGTGCACTAGAGAAGGTTGAGGCTTGTAACCCTCCAACAACTTCGGAATAGCTGCTAACAAGCTTTCCGCCCGACTGAAATTTCCGCCCTGACTCCTAGCGAGTTTTAACTGATAACCAATCCGATGTTGGGCCCAAAATTCTGCCCAGTCAGCAGTCCAGTTATTAATTTGAGGAGTTGAGCCGATCGTATTATTTACACTCCAACCAAAACGTCCCCTCGGTAAGCTATCATTAGCATCTTCTCCCCCCATTGGCAAGGGCGGACTCGGGGGGATGTATTTGTGCATTTGAGCCAGTTTACGACCCATTTCTGCCCAGGCTATCTCGCCTCCGCCCCCTCGCAAATCCAGCCATTCGAGCACAATATACGCAGAATTGCCTTCTGTTCCCCAGCAAATGGTTTGAGGAACGCGAATCGTTTGGGTTTGGGCCATTTGCTGCAAACCCAGCGCCTCAGCTTCAAACATCGCGACTTGGGAAGCTTGATTGATTTTGGCGAAATATGTGCGGGTACTGCTACTGATAGCATAGCCTTGATTGATACAGCCACCGCTGACTGAACGGCGGTTG
The DNA here is from genome assembly GCF_013299165.1 of Microcoleus sp. bin38.metabat.b11b12b14.051. NCBI lineage: Bacteria > Bacillati > Cyanobacteriota > Cyanophyceae > Oscillatoriales > Microcoleaceae > Microcoleus > Microcoleus sp. bin38.metabat.b11b12b14.051. The sequence goes on along the minus strand of NZ_JAAFKD010000036.1, from coordinate 1,786 downwards.
TTGATCGAAAATGTGTCTCCGGTGGCTTCACAGATGTGCGTGGCAATTTTGTCCCACATAGGATCAAATCGTTTTGAGGGCGATCGCCATTAGTTTATCTGACTGACGACACTTTGCTATTGATATTTTTGTTGATTTGTCGATCGCATTTTGGCTTTGGTAACCAATAACTGACGGCCGCCTCAAGTATTATAGCAACCGCCAAGGCGGTTAGGGTGTAAACTGAGAATAGTCTCTTTTATTGCTTCGCGATCGCACAACTCATGCCCAAACCCTATAGCTACGACCTACGTCAGAAAGTCATTCAAGCTATTAAACTAGATGGCTTAAAGATTTATGAAGCAAGTATACTGTGAGCGTATCAGTTGCAACACAATCAGCTTATGGTTGAAGCGACCAACGGAAACAGGAGACTTTTTAGCGTTACCCAATGAACCTCCCGGTAATGGTCATAAAATTACTGATTGGAATAAATTTCGTGAATTTGCCGAGACGAATGGGGATAAAACTCAAGTTGAAATGGCCTCAATTTGGGATGGAGAAATTAGCTCACGCACGATTTCACGAGCCTTGAATAAGATTGGTTTTACTCGAAAAAAAAAACCTACGGCTACCGTGAACGGGATGAAGCAAAGCGGCAGGCTTTTGTAGCCGAGTTGGCTACAATTCCTTCGGAGCGGATTGTCTATATTGATGAATCGGGGATGGATAATCGAGATCAGTATGATTATGCTTGGAACCAGAGAGGTCAACGGTTCCATGCACTGAAATCTGGGCGACGCCAGGGTCGAATGAATATGATTGCGGCTCTGTGTAACCATAAATTGAGTGCCCCTTTTACGATCGAGGGAGCGTGTAATCGAACAGTTTTTGAAATGTGGTTGGAAACTTGTTTGGTTCCAACACTGATTACAGGACAGGTGATAGTGATGGATAATGCTACTTTTCATAAAGGTGGTCGGATTCAGGAATTGATTCAAAATGCCGGGTGTAGACTGTTATATTTACCACCATACTCCCCAGATTTAAACAAAATTGAACAATGCTGGTCTTGGCTAAAAAGTCTAATTCGCAAACAGAAGAATCAGTTTCCTTGAGAGATGCGACCCTTGGATGTGTTACGCCTTGCGTCCTAACCGCCTTGGCGGTTGCTATATATGGGTGTAACTGGTGTTAAGGCGATCGTACAGACTAAAGATTCAGCCATCTAAATTAGTCATGAGAAAACTCTGCTTATACAATTTATAAAAAATATTGCTACTACCTAAATTAGAGTATCTCATCTGTTCTGTAGGGAAACGGCATTGCCGTATCCGACCCGGAGTTATGCAAATGACCGATAATCTCTATAGAATTAATCACTGTCGCAAAACTTTTTCAAATTGATAGAACAAAAGAGGTAATAAGTGCGATCGATTCAAACAACAAAGCCCCAATCTGGTATTCAGAAAGGAGCTGTGTTTTTTTTAAATTAAATCCCAGGCATCGAGCTATTTTCTCAGGCAGTGACCCGCCAAATATCTTCGCCACCGCAGCGTTTAACAACCGAGTTCGGGATGGAATCGGAGTGGTGCCACTGCGTCATAGACACCTAGAAAGAGTGTCGGGTGTAAAACCCTGAAGACTGCATAGAATTAAGTCATCAACACCATCAAAAAATAGAGGTCAAGCCCTCGGTCTATTAGTACGCCTCAGCTTCATCCCTCTCAGGACTTCCACTTAACGCCTATCAACGGGTGTTCTGCCCGTGACCTTACTGGATAACTCCATGAGAAGACTCATCTTG
>NZ_JAAFKD010000035.1 GCF_013299165.1 Microcoleus sp. bin38.metabat.b11b12b14.051 | reverse complement strand
ACCCATTCTTTAATTTGTTCCAGCACCTTTTCAATGTCTTCCATTGAACGGATAGCTCCTTTTTTTATAGTCTAGATTGCTAAACCGACGGCTAAATCCCTGAAAATAAGCAAGCACGACTTTGAAAACAAAGGTCAAACTTGCTTTCTCGCTTGCTGGTTGTTTGGGGCAACGCTGTTGAGCAAAGCAGAGAGTCAGTATATTTGCAAATCAGTCCTGTCTTATTATCATAACGAATCTTTACAGATAATCAATAGGCAATGGGAAAATTACTGAAATATCTCGGATGCCAATTATTAAATAAAGCTTAAGCTTACTGCTGGCTGTTGACAATTGACAAATTATTAGATGTTTTCTACGCTTTCGCCAATAATTTACGCCGGAGTCGATCGAGCGCCGTACAGCTACTCAGGTGCCGAATCCAATCGCGGCCTCGGCCATCGCCGAAACGGTATTCAAAGCTTTCAGCCTCGCCGTCGGGGCCCGCTAAACCGATATAAACCAGTCCGACAGGTTTAGCATCCGTGCCGCCTCCGGGGCCAGCGATGCCTGTAATGCTCAATCCCCAATCGGTGTTGAGACTCGCGCGCACTCCCGCAGCCATTTGTTTTGCGACGCTGGTGCTGACTGCACCAAATTCCGCTAAATCTTCGGGATTAACACCTAATAATCCTTCCTTAACCCGATTGTCATAGGAAATAATCCCGCCCAAAAAGTAGCTCGAACTTCCCGGAACACCAGTCAGCATCGCTCCCAATCCGCCACCCGTGCAGGATTCAGCCACACTCAGAGTTTCCCCGGCCAACAGCAGCAATTTGCCGACAGTCGAGGCGAGGGTATCGGTATCAGCACCATAACAGTCTAAGCCGGCAATCTGAAGCAATTGTTGCTCGATCGGCTCAATTAACTTTTTCGCAGCCACTTCCGACTCAGCGCGGGCCGAAATCCGCAATTTAACTTCGCCGTGATTGGCGTAGGGAGCCACAGTCGGATTAGTTAAATTTAGAAAAGTATCTACTTTTTCCGCCAGTGCAGACTCAGCAATGCCCCAAAATTTCAACGTGCGACTGCAAATAGTTGAGCTACACCAGCCGCCATTTTTCAGGTAAGGAACGGCGGTTTCTTGCCACATCAAGTGCATTTCCGCGGGTACGCCGGGAAATGTCATCACTGTGACATTGGGAACCGGCTGCCAAATAATCCCCGGTGCAGAACCGCTGCGGTTGGGCAGAATATCCGCAGTTTCGGGAATTAAAGCTTGTTTGCGGTTGCTGGGACTCATGCTGCGTCCCCGCCGTGCAAATTTTTGTTCGATATCGGCGATAATTTCCGGCTTTTCGATCAGGGGAACACCAAAAAAATCGGCGATTGTTTCGACTGTGAGGTCGTCTGGTGTGGGGCCGAGACCTCCGGTGAACAGCAAAAGTTGCGATCGACCCACAGCAATTTCTAACACTTGTTTGATGCGTTCTGGATTGTCTCCCACCACTGTTTGATAGTAGTGAGGGATTCCCAAACTCGCTAATTCTTTAGCTAAAAACTGGGAATTGCTGTTAAGAATATCGCCTAACAGCAATTCAGTGCCAACACAAATAATTTCAGCAACCATTTAGTTATTCATAATTGGGCATTGGGCATTGGGCATTGGGCATTGGGCAAACAGGGCATTGGGCATTGGGCATTGGGCATTGGGCATTGGGCATTGGGCATTGGGCATTGGGCATTGGGCATTGGGCATTGGGCATTGGGCATTGGTAGTAACTGCCAACTGTTAACTGTTAGCTGTTAACTGTTAACTGTTAGCTGTTAACTGTCAACTGTCAACTGTCAACTGTCAACTGTCAACTGCCAACTGCCAACTGCCAACTGTCTATCGAGCGTGTCTCCAAACTTTCCAGCTAGCGTATCCCAGCAAACTTGTAGCTCCCATAGCGTAAATTATGCCACTTGGAACTGAAAAAGCTAGGGCTAAACTTCCTACCCAAAGTGTCAGCGAGTAAATAAATAAAACCGCAAATCGATGGGATAATCCTGCATCCAGCAATCGGTGGTGGAGGTGGCGCTTGTCAGCAATAAAGGGTGATTTGCCGTTGCGGAGTCGATCGAGAATCACCGCTGACATATCTAAAATCGGTACAGCTAAAATTAAATATGGCAACAACACAGAAGTCACAGCCGTAGTTTTAACTAACCCAATTACTCCAACTCCAGCGAGAGTAAACCCGATAAAATAAGCCCCGCCATCTCCCATAAAGATTTGAGCCGGATTGAAGTTGTAGCGCAGAAATCCCAAGGTGCCACCAGCTAAAGCTGCTGCAATTAGGGCTGCTGCCGGTTGGTGCATCGACAGACTGACAATCAGCATGACAACTGCTGCAATCCCCGAAACTCCTGCTGCTAAACCGTCTAAACCGTCTATCCAGTTGATGGCGTTGGCCATACCGACAAGCCAAATCACAGTAATTGGCAAGCTCAGCCAGCCAATATCTGTCAGTCCCAAGGAGGGAACTGTGAGAAACTCAATTTGTACGCCTGCCATCCAAGCGATGCTGGATACGCCAATTTGCATGAGCAAGCGTTTTATGGCTGAGAGCGAAAACAAGTCGTCTGCTAAACCGATGAGGAAGAATCCGATGCCGCCGAGGGTGACTCCCCAAACTTGGTATTCGTCTCTGCGATTGAGAACTTCTCCGCTAGCGTCGATGAAGCCTCCTGAGAGCCAGACACATAACAGGGCAATCAGAGTGCCTAGAAAGATTGAGACTCCTCCCAAGCGCACCATAGGGCGCTGGTGGACTTTTCGCTCGCCTGGTCGATCGACTCGCCCGCTTTTGAGACCAATTTTTTTAACTATTGGCGTACTCCAGAGGACGACGGCTGCGGAAACCAGAAAAGCGAGTACGTGGTACAGATACTGGTACGGCATCTGAAATCAATTTTAAATAGTGCGGGGCAATTAGTCTGTCAGGCAGAGTCTACTACATTTCAGATGGCTTATCACAAAGAAACATCTTTAAGAGCGACTGGGGGTTTGGGAGCCGGAGATTTGCAGGAGTGGGAGTTGCCGGGACGCGAATTGTCAGGTTTTTAACTGATAACTCTAGAATTAATCGTCTTTCGATCGCAATATTGATCAACTCTTTCGCGATCGATATTTGGCAAGCGGGCCGAGTTGAGCGGTATCTTTCGCGATCGACAAATACCCTTAATCTAACCAGCGCCGCCCGACAAATATCTTTAGTAAAAACCGCCTTTCGCGATCGAGATTTTCGATAAAAACCGCTTGTCAAGATCGCAACGAACAACTCTCAATCTTTTTAGGCTCTTTGCTCCGCCCAAAAGCGGGTACAAGCCCCCGAAATGACCGATAATCGATCCCAAAATTTTAGATTCAGGTTCAATCTCCCAGATTCAATGCGAAAATAAATCTCAAATCTCAAATCTAAAATCTCAAATCGAATCACCCTTTTACCCGTACACTTCCAACTACCAATTCCCCATTGCCAATCAGGAAAGTTAAGCTAATGCCGGCACTTTTAAGAACAAGTGCGGGTATAACGGGAAGCGATCGCACAGGGCGGCGACTCGTCGCAGGCATTCGGCGGCGACGCTTTCATCTTCAGGATTCAGGAGTCGATCGGCAATAATATTACCAATCTCGGTAAATTCGGCTGTTCCCATTCCCCTCGTCGTCATCGCGGCCGAACCGAGTCTCAAACCGCTGGTGACAAAGGGGGATGCCGGATCGAAAGGCACGGTATTTTTATTAGCAGTAATATTCACACCGCTGACTAATCGATCGGCTACTTTGCCTGTCATGTTTGCCGATCGCAAATCAACTAGCATTAAGTGATTGTCTGTGCCACCAGAAACGAGTTTTAAACCCCGCTGCTGCAACTGTGCAGCTAAAGCCCGCGCATTTTCAATTACTTGACCTGAATAAGTTGTAAATTCCGGCTTTAATGCTTCGCCAAAAGCTACAGCTTTGCCCGCAATCACGTGTTCCAACGGGCCGCCCTGAGTGCCGGGAAACACTGATTTGTCGAACTTTTTCCCAAGTTCGGGGTCGTTGGTCAAAATCAAGCCGCCGCGGGGGCCGCGGAGGGTTTTGTGAGTGGTGGTGGTGACTGCGTGACAGTGGGCGAGGGGGCTGGGGTGGTGGCCTGTGGCGACTAACCCCGCGATGTGGGCGATGTCTGCGAGCAGGTAAGCTCCAATTTCGTCGGCGATCGCTCTAAACTTTTCAAAGTTGATAATTCGCGAATATGCTGAATAGCCGCAAATCAGCAATTTGGGTTTATTTTGTTTGGCGAGTGCCAAAATTTCATCGTAGTCGAGCTGTTCTGTTTCTTGGTTGACGCCGTAGTGAAACGCTTTGAACCATTTACCAGATACGTTGACCGGCGAACCGTGGGTCAAGTGTCCGCCGTGGGACAAATCCATGCCCATAATTCCGTCTCCGGGTTCCAGCAAGCTCAAAAACACTGCAAAGTTGGCTTGAGCGCCGGAGTGGGGCTGAACGTTGGCGTGGGCGGCTCCAAAAAGCTGTTTGGCGCGATCGATCGCGATTTGCTCGATGCCGTCAATAAATTCGCACCCGCCGTAGTACCGTTTTGTTGGCAGTCCTTCAGCGTATTTATTCGTCAGCACTGAGCCTTGAGCTGCCATTACCGCTGCGGAGGTAAAGTTTTCGCTGGCGATCAGTTCTAGGTGATCTCGCTGGCGTTGAAGCTCTTTGCCGATTAAATCGGCAATTAGCGGATCGGTTTTGGAAATGAAGTCTAAGTTAGTGTCCGTCACAATAATCAACCTTTTGACAATTTTGGGATTGGGAATTGGGGATCTTTTACCGTACTACGGATTTCGCACCATTGACATAAATATTACGTTGTGTTCAGGTTAAGCCGTTTGTCTCAAATTCCTGACATACAATGAAACTACTGGTGTGAAACCTGCCGGAGGTATCAAATGTTAGTCATTCTAATGGAAAATCAGATGCTTGCCCCTCAGTGTGTTTGCCAAAGTTGTGTGCTCGCCGATCGCACGGGCCAACCGCGCTGGAGCGGTGGAGAGCTGCGCTGCGGGCATCCAGTTGCTAAACCTACGGAAAATTTGCCCGATCGATACGAGTGTCAAATGGGCTTTGTCATTGCCAATATTAAATAATCATGGGGCATCGGGCATCGGGCATCGGGCATCGGGCATCGGGCATCGGGCATCGGCCAAACAGTGACTATTGAACCCGACTCGATGTAAGTACCCCCTGAATCTACTCGGCTCTGAGTGTGGGAAAATTCCGGGCGAGTCGGAACACAAACCCTGCTGCTGCGTTATCCTGAGTTTAACGGGAATTGATAGTTTATCGATCGACTCAGGAGAGTTCATTATGACTTGGCGCGGATCTACAACTGTTCCAGACCGGATTTTTGCTTGTTTGCCTTATTTGCTACCGCTGATTGACGGGCTTGCCTTTGGTAGGTTTCTGTTTACACAGTTTCCTGTTTTGCAACTGTTATTGATACCGCTAGCTCCATTGATGCAAATTTATAGTTTGCCCTTTGCTAGCTTGGTTATTTTCTTTGCCCTGTATTTAGGAGTAGTTAGAAACGAAAACATCAGTCACTTTATTCGTTTTAATGCGATGCAGGCGATTCTTTTAGACATTGTTTTGATGCTGTGCGGTTTGGTTTTGCCAATTTTTGCAAAAGGCTTTCAAGTCGCATTTATTGCAGAAACTCTCTATAACATGGTGTTCTTGGGCGTTTTGGCTGCATTTTTCTATGCAGTCGTGCAGTCGGCGTTGGGACGCTATGCAGAGATTCCTCCACTTTCGGACGCTGTTTATATGCAAGTACCATAGTAAGTTGACAGTTAACAGTTGACAGTTGACAGTTGACAGTTGACAGTTGGCAGTTGACAGTTGACAGTTGACAGTTGTTAGTTGACAGTTGGCAGTTGACAGTTGACAGTTGTTAGTTGAAGGTCGGAGAGTGGCAATAATTAATGACCAATGACCAATGACCATTGACTAATGACTAATGACTGTATTTTCTAGACTGCCAATGCCTTCTATTTCAATGCGGACTCGATCGCCTATTTGCAGCGGCCCTACTCCTTGCGGCGTTCCAGTCAGTATCACATCGCCGGGAATCAAGGTCATGATTTGACTGATGTAAGAGACGAGAAAGTCTGGGGAAAATACCATGCGATCGATCTGAGATGACTGTGCAGGTCGATCGCTCCCATTGACAAAAGTCTGCAACCGTGCAGCCGGACTCAATTCGCGGACAATCCAAGGCCCCAACGGACAAAATGTATCAAATCCTTTAGCCCTAGCCCACTGGTTGTCTCGCTTTTGCAAATCTCTGGCTGTTACGTCGTTGGCGATGGTATAGCCCCAAATTTTGCTGTGTGCTTGTTCGGGAGTACAGTTGGTACAATGTTCGCCAATTACCAAGGCCAACTCTCCTTCGTAGTCTACCCTTTCCGACTGTTGCGGATAGCGAATCGCTCCACCTGCTGCGATGACAGCGCTAGGAGGCTTGAAAAACAGCAGGGGTTCAGTGGGTACTGCCGTACCCATCTCCGCGGCGTGATCGACATAATTTTTGCCTACGGCTACAATTTTTGAGGGAGAGCACGGGGCGAGAATTTGGTAGCTCTCTGGCTGGAGTGCCAAATCTGTTGGCTGTCCTTTTAACCAGGGAGGTGCATCAAATACTTGAACGCTGCGGCTCAGTTGCAGCAAACCGTAATGGATGTGTCCTTGTGTTGTTTTAACTCGAACGTAGCGTTGAGCCATACTATTTTAGATTTTGGATTTTAGATTTTAGATTTAAACAGACTGACCGCTTCCCGATCGCGGGAATAGGACTTTCTGTAGAATACAGAGGACTGACGCACGGATGCCTAGAAACCGGATTTTTTAGCCAAAATATTTGCTTAAAACCCTCAATCTCTATTAAAAAACCCGGTTTCTTTGTTGGGAGTGTGTGAGTCATAATACATATAAACATGGATCTAAGCATAATTAGCTAACATTTACTGCTCGATCGACCTTCTGGATTGTTGGTGTATCATTTTTAACCCGTTTTCGGTGCAAATTCCGTGCAGCGGTTTGTCCCAGGAGTCATCGGGTAGCTGGGCTAGCAAGGCAAATTCAAAGATTGTGGCGATCGCAATTTTGGATTCCCACTCAGGTAAACTCAGTATGCGATCGTAATAGCCGCCGCCGTAGCCCAAGCGATAGCCGCGAACATCGCAACCTACGGCGGGTACGAGGATTAAATCTACTTCTGAGCGGTCGATTTTCGGAGCATCAGGCAGCGGTTCCAGTATGCCATAAGCTCCAGTATGTAAAGCATCTCCGGGCTGCCAGATGTGCCAGGATAAGTCTTTACCAACACAGCGGGGAAACCCCCATTTACGGGGAGTTACAAATAGGGGACTTAAATCTGGTTCTTGGCGAAAGCTAAAGTAGGCAAGGATTGTTTCTGCTTCGGTAAATAGGGGCGAGTTTTGCAGGTGCTTGCAGAGGATCTCGCTCTTTTGTCTCCATTCTTGGGCTGGTAGGGATTTGCGGGTGTTTAGGAGCGATCGTCTTAATTCGGTTTTAGTTAATGAAGGTTCAGGAGTATTCATATTTCATATTCAATCAGTTTAAATGAACGCGAAAAAACGTAGGGACACGGCTAAAAAGGGTAGGGGTACGGCTAAAAAAGATAGGACACGGCAGTGCCGTGTCCCTACAAATATCACGGGTAATTAACCGAATTTCAGAATACATCTTGTCTCGCCACAGCGTAGGGAAACGGCACTGCCGTGTCCGACAAATATCACGGGCAATCAACCAAATTTGAGATCGCATCTTGCCTCACCACAGTATATCTCTTGCAAAAGTCTTTTCGCTCTAATTTTGGAACGGGCAAGATGCCCGTTCCACAGAAAAAGTTGTTTTGTGGAACGGGCATCTTGCCCGTTCCTAGCTATTTTTGCAAGAGGTCTAGTAGGGAAACGGCACTGCCTTAGTCCATACAAATATCACGAGCAACAAACCGAATTAGATAACACATATTGTCTCACCACAGGACAAACACTAAATACCGTTTCATTATCCATTTCCTCAATTTCAACCAAAGAGCGCCTCCCCAAAGATTGCAGCCCGTTGAATAACTCCGAAGGCGATAAATCGGCATCTTGTAGCAATTGCTCTATTGAAACTGAATTCGCTTCGCGGCTGAGGCGGCAGATGAGCTTTTTTTCTAATTCTGACAAGCGATTTATCTGCGGGTGCAATGCTGCTGCCAATTCTTCCCCGACGAATAGCATATCATATTTCAAAAAATCTGCGACCCTGCCTCGAAATATTTCTTGAATGGTGGTGGCGACTATTTTTAACCACAATGGATTGCCTCGGTAGGCATTAATTAGGTATTCCCATTTTTCGGGGTTGAGCAAACTTTTGTGTTTGAAAATTTCGGTAGCATCTGTACCGATGCCTTTGAGTTGTAAAGTACGAACAGGTGAATGTTCGCCTGTTAATGCGGTAATTTCTCTGGGGTTTTCCCAAGTGTGGATGATGAAACAACTGTTGTGGGTTGTTTCTCCGATTTGTCTGAAGAGGATGCTGTAATTTTCGCAGTCGGGGCGGTAATTTCCTGCGAGTTGTCCGCTGCTGAGGAGAGTTTGCACGTCGTCGAGGATGATGAGACAGCGGTTTTTTCGCAGATATTCCATTAACAGGGAAAGTCGATCGCCAATGCTGACTGGTAAAAACCCCTCTTCGCCCCCCCTTGGTAAGGGGGGGTTGGGGGGGTATTGATTGGCGATAAATTGAATCAGGTTTTTGAGGGTGGTTCCGAGGGGTGGGGAGGTGCCCAGACTTCGCCAAATCACGCATTCAAAGTGATGTTGAATTTGTGGGATGAGATGGACGGAAAGTGCGGTTTTGCCGATGCCGCTTAGTCCTGATATGGCTGCGAGGTTGCACTTTTCTTGGACAATCCATTTTTCGAGGGTGGCGAGTTCGGATGTGCGATTGCACAACAATGATATATGAGGTGCATCTGCTAAGTCTAGTCGGGTTTGGGGTTTTGAGGTTTCTGGGGTGGGGGTTGAGGGCGATCGATCTTTTGGAACTTCGGGAGATTGACTGTCCTTACAAACATTGACATTACCAATAAAAAAATCATTTCCCGAATTTGATGAAACGATGAATACTTGTTGTCTTTCAAGTGCCGATCGTAAATTTGATTGAGTAACTTCTTCACCTAAGATATTTGACAAACGCTTCCATAATTTTGAGGCGATATTTCTGATGTGACCTTCGCTACAATATGATGCTTCTGCGATTTGAGAGTATTTTTGACCTTCCCATACACCTGCTAGGATAGCTTCTTGCAGATCGTCCAAGTGTTCTCCCGTCTTGGCAAAAACCATGTCGTCAGCCAATTTCAAGAGTTCTTTCACGTCCATCGGTCGTTTATGTAGGGGATTGCTGATATTGTATCAGACTTTTTCTGACATTTTCTGACATCACGCTCGCCTCTGACATTTAATGATATTAAGAAATATTAAATTTGTGATATTTTCTGATGTTTTATGACTTGACTTCATTATGAGGATGGTGTAATTTTCAAATAGAAGCTGTCCGTCACTGGTAGTCGGCTGTAGCCAAACATAAAAATATAAAATCATGACTAATAAACCCAAAAAGTTAAAAGGTTGACTCGATCTAATATATTTAAAAGCTGAATAATCAAGGAAGCAAAATGAGAAATGAGTTGAGTTGGCTTGAAATAATCCGACTATTTTTTGAAATGCTTTTTCAGCTAGTTGACTGACAGTATTGATCGATCGCAGACATTTTACCCTAAAAGGAAAGAAGTATGGACGCACTGGTAGCAGTAATCGCACAAATTTTAGATTACATTCAAAGCCAAGGCCCAGACGCGATCGCGCAGCTAATGGGACTACTCGAAGTTCTCAAGGTTGGAGTAGTTTCTGTTACGGCTTTGTTTGGCTTGGCTGCTAACGTACCCGCTGTTATTGAAATTATGAGTCAGTTGATAGCTTTAATCAGTTCAGGTGCCGGTCTTACTGAAATAGTGGCGGCGATTGGGTCGTTGGCGGGTTCACTGGGATTGTCTATTGAGGCTCTCGTCCACATATTACAAATTATCTTCACTGTCTTGGTAGCATTTTAACTTGATTTTCACAGCTTTTGGGGGAATCAACTATGATTTGTGTGGTGAGGTTTTGTGCCGGATAACATGATAATTATTGCTTCGTTTTGCGGTTAATGACACTCATCAAGTCATTAGACAATAAACTTTCGATTTAGTTTACTATCACCTTATAGAACCCATTTGAGATCTATTCTGCGTAAATCTCAGAAACCGGGTTTCTCTCGGTATTTCTCGTGACCAACCCAAAAACTCGTAGAAACCCGGTTTCTTGCCCCGGGCGTAAATCTCAGAAACCGGGTTAATCTCGGTATTTCGCGTCACCCAACCCAAAAACTCAAAGATGTCAAATGGGTTCTATATCAAAAGCGATCGCCCTTTTGGCCAAAAAGGGCGATCGCCCTAATTATTCTTCACTCAAACTATTTCCGAGGCTAAAAGCCTACCATCAACTCGCTCATATTCATCTTCCAGTAGCCACGAGTGAGCCTCATCGTAACTTGAACCTAAAAACAGCAGTTGATAATTCGGCGATGGCTCGTAAATACCACAGTTACTATTTTTGTCACCCATTAACATCAGAATCCGAGGCGGGAAAACAATCGGATCTACCCACAACTCGATAAAATCCGAATCATTGACTTGTTCGACGAGGTTTTGTGAGGATAACATCGCTTTTTCAATCACAGCTAAAGGATATTTAAGCACTTTCCTCGATTAAATCTGCTTCCGCATCCCGCCGTCTACTCATCCCTTTTTCAATGCTAGTTCCCAGCCAAATTCGTTTCATTTTGCGAATTTGTTCGGCAATTTTATTCACATTCTTTTTCGTAACCAAATCGCGAACTACACGCATTTCTAGGCGACGGTTTCCCTGCATACTCGTGCCGCGATTGAACACCAAACTTACCAATCCTCCTTGAACATCTGCGGGCAATTGTTCAAAACCGGGAAATGCTTCTTTTGTCAGATTGTAAAATTTCGGCACTGTGACAATATTAAAAACTTCCCAAGCTAATTCCCAGGGAACAATGATATCTCTAACACTAGCTAAACGTTCTTTTGCAGCATCCTCTGTCAACCCGCAGCAGTTACTCAAACGCTGTTGCTCAACATCCCCTAATTTCTGCCAATCTTGGTTAAAAACTTCTACTGTGTTGTAACCTAGATCGTAGCCGATGCCGATCGTAATTCCCGATGCTCCTTCCGGCCAAGTTGGACGCTGCAACAGGCTTTCGTAGTATTCCTGTCCGCCACCGACCTCGAATTCTAAGATTAGCTCGATCGCCCTGTATGATAAAAGTGACGAGCCCAAAGGTTCCCCAGGAAACAATGCAGCGAGGGTTTTGGGGCCCGCGATGCCGTCTGCCAAAAATTTTTGATTGGTTTGAAACTGTTTGAGGGATACTTCTGTTTTCGGGCCAAACTTACCGTCAGCAGGGCCTAGATTTAACCCTAACTCCAGCAAGCGTTTTTGAAGTTTCACAACATCGGAACCCGATGCACCTAATTTTAGAGTTTGCACAACCTGTTTTCCTGCGATACTACCCGAACAATAATTTTTGATTCACATTGTACCACAACCAGGATTTCCCAAACTATTTATTTAATTAATTCAGCCTCAGTCAGCAGAGCAAAATCGCGCGGATTGTTGAGCACGAAACCGTCATTTTCTTTAATTAGATCGCCAAAACACGTTACGGGCGATCGCGTTTCATAAGCCTTGAGGGCCAACTGACAATCAGATCCGTTCAATTCTAGGTAAATTTTTCTCAGCTTACCCACCACAAATCCCATTAATGTAATCTTTGCCGCAGATTCTGCCTCGTCCACTTTATTAATCCATCCCGAGATTGCAACATTAGGTAAAGCAGTAATTAAATCGCTGAGAATATCTAGCTGAGAGCGATTTTCAACCACTTCTAGCGTCTTAAAAGCTTCAGCAATAAGATGAGGAGCATCAAATTCTTGTCTCACAGGCTGCTTGATTTCAAAAATCTGACCAACATCATTCTTTTTGTGCCAAATCCAAGTATTCTCATAGACCAAAGCAATTTTTTGCCAGCCATTAGTCTCTAAGTGTTCTCCTAGCACATTGGGATCTATAGTTTGGAAAATTTCCTTGTCTTTTACAGTTACTTTCACGGTAAACCTCCTTGACTGAGACACTGCATAATAGACTTGAGAGCCTCTACTGTGAACTGATTAGAGCGGGATAACTCAACTGTTACATTCGCTGTATTGAGTCTTTCTGGCTGTCCCCGCAGCGACACCCAGTAGGCGCAATACCTCATGCACATTTCGTCTTCAGACTGCTGCAACCAGTTTTCTAGATTTTCCGGCACTAAAACTACTACTAATAGGCGCGGAACCTGGGAATTGATTATCAAATCCCTGTAGTTTTTTATCCTCACCGGATATCGGATGAACTGCCCATCGAGTACATCCCTTGAGGTACATTTCAATTGTAAGTTAAGCTCAGGGGAAAAAACTACTCCCTCACCACCTCTTGCCACAATCTTCAAATCAATGCTGTCGTCATCTACCTCTGGCTGACTGACAGAAAAACCTGCCACGGCTGCCACGGCGCGTACATAAGCTTTGCTAAAAAGTTCTTTCTGTTGGTTTAGTTCCATTCCAAAATAAACTAATTGCGAAAATAATAATATATCTTACAATAAACGTGTCCCACAAGTAATTATTGTAGGATAAACATTCGCGAAAGGCGATCGATTGATATCGTGTCCGCTCGATTGACAGATATAAGATTGGTTCGTAGTGTGGACTTTAGTCCGCTTTATTTTGCGGACTAAAGTCCACACTACGAACTGTTTTTGTGACGCTCATCGAACGAACACGATCTGATATAATTTCTTAGTCCGCGGAGGCGGACATCGTTTGTGTAGTCGCGGTTTCAACCGCCGAGTTTAATCTAAAAAAAGCCCCGGTTTATTCAAGAAACCGGGGCTTTTTTCAAACTCAAACTGCGTGTTTTCGATACCAATCAATCGTATTTTTTAACCCTTCCTTAAACTCCACTTCAGCCACAAAACCAAACCTTTCCTTAGCCCTTTCCGTATCCAAACAGCGGCGCGGCTGACCGTTCGGTTTGTCTGTTTCCCAAACAATTTCTCCCTGATATCCCATCAATTCGCAAATCGTTTCCACTAAGTCGCGAATTTTAACTTCGCTATTTGTTCCCAAATTAACCGGGTCAGATTCGTTGTAAGATTGAGCAGCCATCACAATGCCTCGTGCGGCATCTGTGGAATACAAAAACTCGCGGCTAGGGCTGCCGTCTCCCCAAACTGGCAGTGTTTTGTCTCCTCTTTCTTGGGCTTCGTGGACTTTGCGAATTAATGCGGGGATGACGTGGGAACTTTTCGGGTCAAAGTTATCTTCTGGGCCGTACAAATTCACTGGTAGCAAGTAGATACCGTTGAATCCGTACTGCTGGCGGTAGGATTGCAGTTGTACTAATAAAGCTTTTTTTGCTATTCCATAAGGTGCGTTGGTTACTTCTGGATAGCCGTTCCAGAGGTCGTCTTCTTTGAAGGGAACTGGGGTTAAGTTGGGATAGGCGCAAATTGTGCCGACGCAGACGAATTTTTCGACTCCTGCTTCGTAGGCTGCGTGGATTAGTTGCGCGCCCATCATCAAATTGTCGTAAAATAGTTCTGCGGGTTTGATTAAGTTTAAACCGATGCCGCCGACGTGGGCTGCTAAGTGTATGATGATATCTTGTTGGTCGGCGGCGCGTTTGCAGTTTTCCATGACGCGGAGGTCGCAGTCGCCCGATCGACTAACTGAAATTTTATCAGCATCCGCGCCTGCTTTGACTAATTGGTCGATTACCTGACGGCCGAGGAAACCGGCGCCACCCGTGACTAGAATGCGTTTGTTGCTTAAATCCAAGCTGGTCATAATTTTATCCTCAGAATTTTGAATAATGGTCGATCGACAATTTCCACTCTAAAATTGTAACTTTAGCAAAAAAGCTTTACGCTACAGCACGCGCTTGCCAACAAATCTGTTTGAGCAGTCCCAGATAGGGACAAATTGCCGTGCGTATCTGAGCGTGAGATTTATCGGCTGCGACTGCTCAACCGTGATTTTAATGTTTTTGTTGGCCCGCACAGCCGAAAGTTTGGCGAGCAGTTAAGCTGGTTGTTTGAATGTCGATCGTACAAATAGCTGCAACAATCTTCTTTGTCATGTTTTTTGTCGGGGTAATCCCCGGCTGGCGCTTGGAGCGAATGGGGAATACAGGGGAACTACCCCGACAAATTGTTAGCAGCGCACCCGCCCAAAAACGAATACAAGTCCCCGACATCAGTCGGGGAGGGTCAAAAATTTTCGGCTCATGTTCCAGCTTTCAGATTCGATGCTGCAAGTCAATCTCCAATTCCCCATGGAAAATATCAAATTGACACTCCGGCTTAGTTTTGCCGCTTAATCGAATCCGTTCCCGGAACCTCGCAATTGCTGTTCGAGAGCTTTCGTGTCAGCATCTACCATTAAATGTACTAACTCCTGAAAAGTTACAGAAGGTTCCCATTTTAATTGCTGGCGTGCCTTAGTCGAATCGCCAATCAACAGTTCCACTTCAGCAGGACGCAAGTAGCGTTCATCAAACTCGACATATTTTTGCCAATCTAAATTGACGTAAGTGAAAGCCAAATCGAGAAATTCCTTAATAGAATGGGTCTCGTTGGTAGCAATCACATAATCGTCAGGCTTCTCTTGTTGCAGCATCAGCCACATCGCCTGCACGTAGTCTTTAGCATAACCCCAGTCCCGCTTGGAATCGAGGTTGCCCAAATAAAGTTTTTTCTGCTTACCTGCAACAATTCTGGCAACAGCGCGAGTAATTTTGCGAGTTACAAAAGTTTCGCCCCGGCGTGGAGACTCGTGATTGAACAAGATGCCGTTGCAAGCAAAAAGTCCGTAGGATTCGCGATAATTTACTGTTTGCCAGTGACCGTAAACTTTAGCGCAAGCGTAAGGACTTCTGGGATAAAAGGGAGTTGTTTCCTTCTGCGGAACTTCCTGTACCAAACCAAACATTTCAGAAGAACCTGCTTGATAAAACCGCACTTCTATGCCTGTGCGGCTTTGGTAATCGCGAACTGCTTCTAGCAAGCGCAATACTCCCATTCCTACACAGTCAGCCGTATATTCCGGCGAGTCAAAACTCACTCGAACGTGGGATTGAGCGCCTAAATTATAAACTTCTACAGGCTGAACTTGTTCCAAAATCCGGCGCAGAGTAGTGCCGTCAGTCAAGTCGCCGTAGTGCAGAAATAACTGTGCTCCTTCGCTGTGAGGATCGACATAGATGTGGTCAATGCGATCGGTATTGAAACTAGAACTGCGCCGGATAATGCCGTGAACTTCATATCCTTTTTCTAGCAATAACTCGCTCAAATAAGAGCCGTCTTGACCTGTAATACCTGTTATTAGCGCTCGCTTGCGTTGCGTCATCTGATTTTCCTGTGACAGGCTGTGTTAATTCACTTCGGATGTTCCGGGCAGAGGCTGTTGTTGCCTGCCCGTCCAATGCTCAAGCTCTACCTTAACTCACAATGCTTCGATCGGCATCAAGGAACTGTGAATCTTTTAGCCAAGAGTTTGCCGCTTGCTGTCAGTAGTCAGCATCAGTGGTCGGTAACAAACAAAACTAACTACCGATGGCTGACTGCGGACAAAAATTAATATGCGCCGTTATTTTTAGGGAAAATCACAACTCCAATTGTTTTGAAAACAATCCACATATCCATCCAAAGGTTTTTGTCATTGGCGTAATAGAGGTCTATTTGGACTCGCCGGGGATAGGGAATGTCGTTGCGACCGGACACTTGCCACAAGCCTGTAATTCCAGGTCTGATGGTGAGAATTTTGTTGATGTGACGGCCGTATCTCGGCAGTTCTTCTTCAACTAAAGGTCTCGGCCCGACGACGCTCATATCTCCTTTTAAAACATTCCAAAACTGGGGGAATTCGTCTAAACTGGTCATTCGTAAAAATCTTCCAATACAGGTAATTCGAGGGTCTTGTTTCAGTTTGAAATTGTCTTCAAACTCTTGACGCAAATCCGGAGATTTCTCCATGATTTCCAGCAAGATGTCATCCGCATTTTCCACCATCGTTCTGAATTTAAGGCAATAAAACATTTTACGGTTTTTGCCTACTCGTTCCTGTACGTAAAATATAGGCCCGGACGAGCTTAAGGCGATCGAGAGAGCCAAAAGCAGGTAAACCGGAGCAAACAGGATCAGAACCGATAAGGAAAAGAGAATGTCAAATAACCGCTTGAGAAATTCTCCGTCGAGTCTCTGTAGAGAACGACTGATGCGTCTATCTCCTTGCAGGACAGGCCCAAAACCGCGTCTTGCGATCGCTCGAATTACCTTGCCGGAGATTAGTTGGCTGTCGGCAGTCATCTTACTCCTTCACTTCACACCACACACAGTCATGATCATAAAGCCTCAAGACGCTTTGTTCTATGAATTATGTTTCAAAGACTCAATTTTCTGCATTCAGAATTCGTCCGATGGAAGTCCAAATTCGTCCGACTTCCGTCGGACGAATGGACAAGGCACTTATGCAGAGAGGTTTTCAGCGCTTCTGAAGCAATTGCCAAATATTTTCGAGGTGTCCGAGTCTCCCAGTGTCCCGCTCTCCCTCTGTGGCTCTCAAGTCCCAGACTGGGAAAAATCGCCGGATTTAAATTCCTGATAGCACTGTTCTACAAAAGCTATATAGCGCTGCTCAAAGACTTCGGGGGCAAACTTGGAGGCGTGCAACCTGCTGATTTCTGGCTGAAATTTTGCTTGCAACTGCTCAAATTCCTCGACGGCTTCGACTATTGCTGCTGCAGTTTGCGATGCAAAAAATAAACCTGTCCCAGTCTCCTTGTGTTGGCGAATGTCGAGCACTGTCTCCAAAGCGCCGCCTGCTGCGTAGGCAATTATCGGTGTGCCACAAGCTTGAGCTTCTACTAAAGCGATGCCAAAATCTTCGCAAGCTGCATATACAAAGGCTTTCGCCTCTGCCATGTACTTTTCAACTACCTCCGCGGGCTGCCAGCCGAGCAGTTGCACGTTGGGTTTGGCGATTTGCCGAATCATTTCTAATTCTGGGCCGGTGCCGATGACAATTAGAGTGTGCCCGAGTTGATTGAATGCTTGGACGATCGCACTGACGTTTTTGTAGCTTACCAATCGGCATACTGTCACGTAAAAGTCTTGTTTTTGCCGCATCACCGAAAATCTCTCGATATTTACCGGCGGATAAATCACCTCGGCGCGCCGTCGGTAGCACCGCCAAATTCGGCGCGCCGTGTGTTGAGAGTTGGCGATGAAATAATCGACGCGGTTGGCGGAAATTACGTCCCACTGCCGCAGTCGGTGCAACAGATATCGCGTCAGCAGCCCCGGGATGCCCCGTCCGGCTTTGCTGCGGAGCAAATAGTCAAAAGTTAAGTCCCAAGCGTAGCGCATGGGCGTGTGGCAGTAGCAGACGTGCAGTTGCTGCGGACTGCTGAGTATGCCTTTGGCGACGGCGTGGGAGGATGAGAGGATGATGTCGTATTCTCGCAAATCTAGTTGTTCGATCGCGATCGGCAGAAATGGCAAATATTTTTGCACGCCGCTGCGGGCTGCGGGAAAGTGCTGCAAGAATGTAGTACCAATCTGTCGCCCGAAAAGATAGCTTTGGGGGTTTGCCGATTCAAAGTCGATGAGAGCATAGACATCTGCCTCGTCTATGTATTTGAGGATTTCTTGTACTACGAGTTCTGAACCGCCGGTAGCTAGGGGCGTCAACCATTCATGAACTAGGGCGTATTTGAGTTTTTTCACTTGTATGTAGTCGATCGAACGATTTTTTAGCGCTAGTTCTGTCAATATTAGTCTTACCGAGCGATCGCTTGCCCAGTATCGAGCTATCAACCGGGTTTCTACGCAGGCGAATCGATTTGGGATTTGGGATTTGAGATTTGAGATGTTCTCTCGGATTGAATCTGGGAGATTGAACCAGAGCCTTGCCCGCTCGCTGGTCGTTGGGTCTAAAATTTTGGAATCGACCCTGACCCTAGCGTTGGGGGTTGTACCCGTTTTTGGGCAGGGTCGATTCCCAGAATTTGGGGAATAAACGCGGTTTTTGGGCAATCAGGGACAGCTAAAGTGCAGAATCGGGCAACGATTCCGCCGATTGTTGACAAAAAATGCTATTAGGCGGAATACTGTAGGTGATTTGCGATCGCCCAAATTTTCGGAACTGGCGATCGAACTAACGTGGTGTGAGGAAAAAAAATGTCCAAATTTTTATGGAAGGGACTTTTAGTCAGTCCCGCTGTATTGGCAGCAAGTTTAGTCGTATCTTCGACAGCCCTAGCAACAGAAACACCTGTAGAAATTGCTACAGCTCAAGCCAATCAATTGCAATTAGCAGGTGCTGCCACCGATACCGCACAGCCTGAGACCGCAGCAGCGACCGCCGAGGCAGCGTCACTAGCTGCCAACTTAACTGCTGACACTAATGATACTCTTGAGAAAGAAAGTGTAGCAGCAAAGGTCGCCCCTGTTGCCGAACAAGCCGCATCACCGGAAAACAACTCAGTTGCAGCAGCAGACTTAACCCAAAGCAAACCCGCAGCCGCGCCCGAAAACTTAAATACAGACAAACCAGTCGCAGAGCAAATCCCCGCAGTCGCGCCCGCAAACTCCAGCGCCGAAAAACCGGCCGCACCGACTAATATCAGCGCCGAAAAACCGGCCGCCCAACCCGAGCAGATTTCCCAATCAACTGCTCCAATTGTGCAACCTCAAGCGCAGTCAAGTGTTTTAGAACAAATCAACCAATACAGCGCAGAAAACGGCAGCGAAGATGCAGCCGGCCAAGTAACCTCTGTTTCCCAACTTTCCGACGTTCGGCCCACCGATTGGGCATTTCAAGCTTTGCAATCTCTAGTAGAACGCTACGGTTGCATCGCCGGCTATCCTGACGGCACTTACCGCGGCAACCGGGCGATGACTCGCTACGAGTTTGCAGCGGGTTTAAATGCGTGTTTGGATAAGGTGAACGAGCTGATTAAAGGCAGTGGCAGAAATCTGGCAACAAAAGAAGATTTGGCTTCTATACAAAGGTTGCAAGAAGAATTTGCCGCAGAATTGGCAACTTTGCGCGGGCGCGTAGATGCCTTGGAAGCCCGCACTTCTGAATTAGAAGCAAATCAGTTTTCGACTACAACTAAACTCAACGGCG
Organism: Microcoleus sp. bin38.metabat.b11b12b14.051; assembly: GCF_013299165.1. Classification (NCBI taxonomy): domain Bacteria; kingdom Bacillati; phylum Cyanobacteriota; class Cyanophyceae; order Oscillatoriales; family Microcoleaceae; genus Microcoleus; species Microcoleus sp. bin38.metabat.b11b12b14.051. Next base: position 42,933 of record NZ_JAAFKD010000035.1, on the reverse strand, counting down.
AAGTGATATTTGCATTGACAGGTATCGCCCGCGGAGAGGATGCTGAGGGCCGCAAAGCCGATCGAACTACGGCTTTTGGCAGCAGGGTGCGTCTCAATTTTGACACGAGTTTTTCTGGTCAAGATTTGCTGAGAACTCGACTGCAAGTTTTAAATTTGGGTGCGTTTTCTACTAACAATACCAAGACTGCTGAAGGGGAATTGCGGTTTAATGCCGGCCCTTTTGGTACTGCTAGCAATACTGTAGCTTTAGATGCGCTACTTTACCAATTCCCTCTAGGCAAAAGCACTACAGTAATTCTAGAAGCCAATGCCGGCGCTGCTGACGATTTCACCAATACTGTCAATCCTTACTTTGACGGAGATGGTGGCAGCGGTGCTCTTTCTAATTTCGGTACTCGCAACCCAATTTACTATTTGACTGCCGGTTCTGGTATCGCTCTGCGGCAGCAGTTTGGGGAAAAACTAGAGCTGAGTTTGGGATATTTGGCCGGCAACGCTCCGAGCCCGACGCGGGGTAACGGCTTGTTCAACGGTTCCTATGGTGCTTTGGCTCAGTTGACTTTCAAACCGACAAGCACTATGGCTTTAGGTTTAACTTACGTTAATTCCTACAACTTTGTTACCGGTACGGGCAGCAACGCTTCTAATTTCCCGGTGCGTCTCGGTTCCTTCGGCATCGACAGCGACAACAGCCCGCGGGTTTCTAGCAATTCCTACGGCGCGCAGGCTTCGTGGAGAGTGCGGCCTGGCTTGGCAATTGGCGGTTGGGCGGGTTACACTAACCAGCGCATTTTATCGAACTTGAATACTCCTACAGGTTCTGTGCAGCGAGGAGATCAAAAAATCTGGAACTGGGCTGTTACTGTGGCTTTGCCCGATTTGTTGAAGGAGGGCAATGTGGCTGGCTTTATTGTCGGTATGGAGCCGCGAGTGACGAGTTCTACTAATCGGACTTTGCCGGAAGATAAGGATACTTCGCTGCACATTGAAGGGTTCTATCAGTTTAAGTTGAGCGACAATATTTCGATTACTCCGGGTGTGATTTGGCTGACTGCTCCTGACCACAATAAAAATAATTCTGATTTGGTGATTGGGGTTGTCAGAACCACGTTTACTTTCTAGAATTAGCTGTTCGAGATTTGGGATTTGAGATGCTAGTTTTAATCTCAAATCTCATTTCGCGAAGCTCAATTCGGTTGCAAAGCTATATCTTTTTTGCACCAGTGCTTTATTGAGACTTGCTCTAGATAGCGATAAACTACATCTGTTAAGATTGTACACAGGCATTTCTTGCCAACAGTCGCGACAAAACCAGTAGACCTCGTGCTGGCGAAAGTGACGCAGCATTGGATTCGAGCAGCAGGGACAGTCTGTATTGTGGCTCGCTTGACCGAGGATTTGATTTGAGCTGCCGGAGTCGTGTATCATAAAAACCTCTTTTTTAAATCAGATGTGTTTCAGTCTTGTTACAGAGCACTTTAAGCTTGGTTGAACCACCAACTCCATCACTCTAAAACTGAAAAGTAAAGATTTTGTAAAAATTCTCAGGTTCTTAATAAATTGAGTTAAAGTAAAATGTTTCTTAATAATACTTGCGTCGCAGAGCACTTATGCCTATTTCAAATGCTCTCAGTCAGTCTTGGACGCATAAGACCGAAGAAACCGGGTTTTTTACCCGAACAGTAGGCTACAACGCAGAATTTTCGTCCATCAAACCCAGTTTCTGACCACCCATGCGTCCAGGAGTATCCGTGTGGGACGCACCAGGCCACAGAAACCGGGTTTTTTATTTAATCTCGTCGCTCCAATGAAGGATTTTCGTAAAAAACCCGGTTTCTGACACCCAGTCTCTGAGTCTGTATCGATGTGAGAATCTAATCTAAGTCCCAGCCCAAAACTTGAGCAATCTGAACGGACAGCATAACTGGATTCAGGGGATTCACAATTACTGCTGCTACTTTATCCCGTGGAAACAAGCTGCGTTGTAAATCAACCCATTTCGCTTTGAGAGTTAGTAGCACAACTGGAATTGATTGGGTTGCAGGTTGTGTTTTTAGTTCTTTGATAAACAAAAATTCATCGACTTCGCCGAGGGAAATATCCAAAATTATGCTATCTGGCTGATGTAGTTTCGCTTGTCGCAAGCCTTCTAACGTAGAGCTAGCAACTCGCACGTTCCAGCCTCCCAAATCAGTTAAACAAGCTTGTACAACCTCTTGCATATTTGGTTCTTTGTGAATCAGTAAAATTGTTTTGGTGGTCATAGCAACCACTTCCAAATCCTTAATTGAATTAGTTTTAAAATCAATTGCTCGGTTGCTAATTAAGTGTTAAGTACACTTTTTTAGGAATCGAACAAATTTGCAGTTGGGGTCTCAATGCAAAGTTTGGATTGCTGATTTATCAACTGCTTAGCAAGCTTAATTTTTACACCATCGGGCTGGCCTGAGTCCAACAGGTTTCTGGTTGTACTGGATGGGGCAACTGGATGAGACTTTCAATCCACTAGGACGGAAAAAATCTTCAACTAAAGTCGCTGCCGTCGGTTTACCTTGAATGAGAATAGTTTCAGGAGTGATTTGGAGATCCAGCTTGACTAAATCAATGTCAGAAATGTCAACTTTCAGCATCAGTGTTTCCTCCATTTCGTGAATCGTAATGGCTGCGATCGGGGGTTTCTGCTGTATTGCCCAAAGTGTTGATTGCTGACCGCCATTGAGCAAACGGGAAGATGAACTCTCCAGATACTCGCTTACATCATGCGATTCCTGAAAACCCTTCATTCACTGTCCTCCTGTGCCACCTGTCTTTACTTCGATAGTAGGAGGCTAAATAATAACGGTAAGGAATTGGTAAAGATTCAGCAATCGTTACAAAAATTTATAATATGGTTGTAACTGTAGCATTTCTCAAAAGTATTGCTAGAGAATTGTTGGGTTTGTTTACCATTGACGATCGCAGATCCCCATAGGTTTGGGTTAAGAGATTTCAACAGGAAAAACCCTATAAAAAATAGATACGGAGATAGCTTCGTCCCTGTCTTGGGAGAATTTCTCACCCAAGCGTATCGTTGCAGAGCCCTGGTGCGGAGCTGTGAGATTGTCGATTTTTGTAGAGGGATTTTCTGGCTTCGACGCACCTCCGGAAGTTGACAAAAACTGCTAAAACTATTCATCCCAGCCTAAAATATCTGCCACTTCTACTGTCAGGCTGGTGGGTTGGATGGGTTTGGCAATTACCCCGGTAACGCCCATTTCGGCGAATTTAGCCCGATCGCTCGGCAAGACTTTTGCTGTCAGCAGAATCACCGGAATCGATCGCGTCTTGGGATCGGACTGGAGGCGATCGTACACAGCAATCCCGTCCATTCCTGGCATAGATACATCGAGCAAAATGGCTGATGGTTTTTCTGTTTGCACTATTTGCAAACATTCCTCTCCCGATCCTGCTACTAGCGTTTCCCATCCACCTAGGTCTTCTAAGCACGCTTGCACGAGTTCTCGGAGGTGTTCTTGATCGTCAACTACTAGAATTAATCTGTCAGTCATAGGATTTTAGATTTTAGGTTTTAGATTTTAGATTGGGGATTTTGGACAGTCGCGATCGAGCCAGTCAACCGCAGATTTAAGGCAGATTAACACAGATAAACGCAGATAATTTCAAGATAAGAAAGCAAATGAATGCAGTCTTGTCTAATAAATCTGACGGTTATTCGATCGCAGGTAACGGCAATGTAAAGAAAAATGTGCTGCCTTCACCAAAGATACTTTCAACCCAGATTTTTCCACCGTGCTGCTCAATAATACTGCGACAGATGGGCAATCCTAAGCCGGTGCCTCCTTTTTCGCGGGAATCCGAGGCATCGACTTGCTGAAATCGCCCAAAAACCAGTTCTAACTTGTCTGCTGGAATGCCCCGCCCGCGATCGCGAACTTGGAACAGCACGCAGTCTGGCTGATTTTCGGCACTCACGTAAATTTCAGCATCGGCAGGGGAGAATTTGATAGCATTACTCAGTAAATTTGTCAAGGTTTGGAGGATGGCATCTGCTGCGGCCCAGACTTGTGCATCGGTGGGTGCAACGATTAAGGAAATCTGGTGTTGAGCGGCGATCGCCTGAATGCCATCTACTGCTTGCTGCATCAAATCTGCCGCATTGGAAAGGGTTTTATCCAGGAATGCGCGCCCGGACTCCAGCCGTTCCAAATCTAAAATATCATTAACCAGGTTCACCAAACGATTGGTATCAAGTAGGGCAATTTCGATCATGCGCCGGGACTTTTCGGGTTTTTTATCGTAAATCCCTGTTTTTAATAGTCCCAGTGACATTTGAATTGCGGTCAAAGGAGTACGCAATTCGTGGCTGACAATGCCAATGAATTCATCTTTAATTTGTTCAATTTTGTTGCGTTCGGTGATATCTTCACCGATGCTGATACTTCCGATGACGGTTCCATCGGCATCTTGCAGCGTTGTATTGTTCCAAGCAATGAATCGTTCCTCGCCGGATTTCGTCAAAATGACATTTCGATAATAGGGATGAGCATTGTGAGTCAAGATTTGCAGAAAATCATTTTCAGTTGATTGTTTGCTAGAGCTAGGCAAGAAGTTTTCAAACCAGTTATTGCCTAAAACTTCTTCGTTAGTATATCCTGTGATGGCGACAAAAAATGGATTGATGTAGTTGACAGTTCCTGACGCATCGAGTCCCACAACAATTAACTGCACGTTCTCCAACAGCGTTCGCCAACGACGTTCAGCTTCTCGGATGACGGCTGTGGCTTGCTGGCGTTCTTGCAATTCGATCTCAAGTTGGGTGTAGAGTTGGGATTGCTGAATGGCGATCGCCAATTGGCTGCTAATCTGTTCGAGTAATTCGATTTCCCAAGATAGCCAATTACGAGGTGCTGTATTTTGGTAGATGATTAACAATCCCCAAAGGACTTCTCCCGAAAATATCGGGACGGCCATATATGCTTTGGCTTGAAATTGTTGTAAGAGTTGGATGTGACAGGGATGAAGCCCAGCTTCGTCAATATCTGCGATCGCAAAGCTTTCGTGATTGCGGAAGCGCCCCCCTTGAGTTTCTTGCAGGTAGACATCTTCACAACCTTTTTGAATATTACATCCTACCAATTTCACCCACTGTGGATCCACTGACTCAACCACAAAATCTCCACTCCAATCGGGAGTGAAACGATAAATAGCAGCGCGATCGACTTGTAATGTTTGCTTGACTTCAGTGACAGCAGTATTCAGAATGGCATTGAGCTCTAAAGATTGGCGAATCGCTTGAGTAATAGTCCAGAGCAAATTTTCCTGGCGGGATTTCTGTAGTAATGCTGCTTGGGCCAGTTTGCGATCGGTGATATCTTGTTGAACTGCAACTAGCACATCGCCGTATTCGGGATGCTGGAAAACAGAGCAAGTTGCAGTGCACCAAAATTCAGTACCATCTTTTTTAACATTATGGACTTCATAGCTGAATTCACCACCTTGTAAAACGGCAGATCGAATGGCTTGATATACATCTTCAGGATTTAGCGATTCGCTAGGATAGTTGAGAATCGAAACATCTTTACCGTTGAGTTCATCTAAGTCATAGCCAAACATCTGCTCAAATTTAGGATTAGCATAGACAATGACTGAATTATCGGCTCTCACCAAGCAAATGCCCTCCGCCATGTTGCGGGTAATCACAGCCTGAAGTTCCAGCATTTGTTCTGCCTGTTTGAGCTGAGTGAGATCCCGCACACTAATGATATAGCCTGAAATATTCTCCCCTGCATCGCGGAAAGGCGAATAGGTAACACTCAAAAAATGCCTGACTAAATTGGGAAAATCAAACCATTTTTCATACTGAATAGTTTCTCCACTCAAACATCGTTCTAACAGAGGCTTACAAAAATTATTAAACAACTCGTCACCCTGAATATTTATAACAGAATTTCCGACTACTTCGCTTTCGGATTTGTTGCACATTGATAGATAAACTTGGTTGGCTATTTGATAAATATAGTTGCGATTCACCAGCGCAATCCCGTCTTTTGTATTTGAGACAATGCGCTCGTATTTGCGGAGGGTTTCTTCTGCACGTTTGCGATCGCTGATATCGAGGATCACGCCGAGCGATCGCACGGGTTGTCCGGATTTTTGGTAAATAGTTTTGCCGCGCCCCATTAACCAATGAACGGAGCCGTCGGGATGCACAACTCGATATTCTGATTCGTAATCGAGGCGAGATTGGAGAGCATCGGCAAACTGTCTTTCAACCCGAGCTCTGTCTTCAGGATGCAATCGCTCGCGCCAGATTTCATAGCTTGGTTCGATGCCGGGAACTAACCCGAGTAAGGTGAAGTGATTATCATTCCAAACGAGCTTTCCTGTGAGTAAATCTAAATCCCAAAAGCCGATGTGTGTTAAATCTAGAGCTAATCGGCGTTGTTCTTCGCTCTCTCGCAGGGCTAATTCAGCTTTTTCTCGCTCTCTTTCGATTTGCTTGCGATCGCTGATATCAAACAAAGTTGAGCGAGTCATCACAAAGTTGCCTGCTGCATCTTTGATGGCGGTAGCATTTAGGTTGAACCAACGGCTGGAGCCGTCTTTGTGAAACATCTGAAACTCCAGATTTTCGACCCAACCTTGTTGTTTTAGTTTGGGGAAGTTATCGTAAAAAACTTGTTTGCCATCCGGGCCGAGCAAATCTAAGAACTTAATTTTATGGATAATTTCATCGCGGGTATAGCCTAACCACTTTAGTTCTGTATCATTAATCCGAACCATTGTTCCTTCTGAGTCTAGGGAGTGATAGCCGCAGGGAGCATTATTGTAGAGGTCTTCTACTTCACGGATATATTTCTGCAAGGCTAATTCCGTTTGTTTTCGCTGGGTAACATCATTATTAATTTCTAGGATCTTAATTGGTCTACCCGCATCATCTTTTTGGAGAACCCAACGGCTAGATACAGTAATCGGGCGATCGTCCCGAGTGTGATGAATTAGTTCTGCTTCCCAGTAACCTGTTTCAAAAAGTTCTGCTTTAATTTCTACCAAAGGCTGAGGAAATTGGGTTTTTAATAAAATGTGCGATTCTTGCCCGCAGGCCTCGGCTGTTGTCCAGCCATACATAGCCTCAGCTCCCTGATTCCAAAAGGTGATGACCGAGTTTAAATCCCAGGTGATAATACTATCATGGGCTAAATCTAGCAGTTGTGCTTGTTCTGTGAGCAGTTGATAGGTCTGTTCTTTTTCTAGTAAATTAAGTAATAAGTAATCGTTGGCTTGGGTGAGTTCTGCTGTGCGTTCTACTACTCGTTGTTCGAGTTCGATATTTATTTGTTGGAGGGCAATTTGTGCTTGTTTGCGATCGGTAATATCTTCAGTGAAGAGAATGATGCCACCAACATCACCATTGCTGCTGTACCAGGGGTGAATTTCCCACCGCAACCATTGCTGTGAACCATCAGAATGCACAAATACATCTTCATCGCATTTTTCTATGAAACCTGCACAACCTCGCTGGTGGAAGTGCTTCCACTCGTCGGGAATATTCGGAAACAGCTCGTAGTGCGATCGCCCAATTATCGATTCTATGTTTTTGAGCCGATATTCATCAACCCATCGCTGGCTGGCGGTTAGGTAGCGCAGGTCGCGATCGAACATCACAATACTTGCCGGAGCATATTTGATGAACAATTGCAGTTTTTCTTGAGTCTCCTGTAAGGCTAGTTCTGCTTGTTTGCGCTCTCTGAGTTCGGTTTCTAGCTGTTCAAATAAATTAGCTTGTTGGATGGCAATACTAGCTTGTGCAGACAACTGCCGCAGCAATTCTATTTCTGAGGGTTGCCACTCGCGGGGCGCTGTGCATTGATGAGCAATCAGTAAACCCCAAAGATTTTCACCTTGCAGAATCGGCACTACTAGATTTGCTCTGACTTGGAAACCTGCCAGCAATTCTAAATGGCAGGGAGCAATTTCAGTCGTATAAATATCTGATTTAGCAGTGACAAAGCCTTTTTTAAATTGTTCAAAATAGCTTTCAGCAAGGCAAGGATCGTCTATCTGAGTGGATAAGATGGTCGGCCATGCTGAATCAACAGACTCGACGACAACTTTGCCGCTCCAGTCTGAGACAAATTTAAAGATAATTACGCGATCGCACAGCAGAATATTTCTAATTTCTGTTACCGTTGTGTTGAGAATATCTTCTAATTTGAGGGAATCGCGGATAGCAAGTGCAGTTTTAGCCAGGATTTGCTGTTGCTGTTGTTGCCATTCCCGTTCTTTCATCAGTTGGCTGTTTCGCAGGACATAGCTGATGGAACGGTGTAAAACTTCTGGGGTAATTTCGCTTTTTTCTAAATAATCCTGAGCGCCATTTTTGAGTAAATCAACGACAATTTGGATATTTGCCTGCCCTGTGAGCATAATTACTGGCAGGTTCTCTCGCCCTGTCTTTTGCAGCAATTCTTCTAACAAATCTAACCCGTCTATATCGGGTAAATAGTAATCTAGTAGAAAAATATCTGGGATTTGGCGATCGCACCATTGCAGCGCATCTTCGCCGTTATCAAATTCGACAATCTCGTAGGTACGATCGCCATCCTCGGACAAAAATCGGCGGTAGGTAGCGCGATCGACTTCTGAGTCGTCTACTAACAGAATGGTGTATTGCCTTGTTTCAGAGCGATCGGTTAAATTGAGAGAGGGAGCGAGGGTCAAATTTGCCACTGGGGGCGTTGTCTGCGGTAGCTGAGTTTCGATTTGCGATCGCCCCGCCTGCTTGAGAGCCGCCATTTCTGAGCGCAACAACTGTAATTCAGCAATCAGTTGGTCTTTCGTTTTGTCGCAGTCTTCCATACTACCTAATTTTTTGTATAATTGGCGAGCGTCAAATCAACTTATAATAATTCCGGCAAAATTGAAAACTCAAACCAATAGCGAAATAAAGTGTGCAGGCTATCGGTTAAAGCGGAGAGTCCCATTTGTTTCAATATATAACCATTCGCACCTTGTGAATAGCAAAATTTTACATCTTTTTGATTAGAAGATGTGGTGAAAACCACAATGGGAATTAATTTTAATTTTTCATGATTTCTGACTGCTACTAATACCTCTCGTCCATCTGTTCCAGGCAAATTTAAATCTAACAAAATTAAATTAGGACGCGGTGCAATTGTAGGATCGGCATACTCTTCTTCGTGAAAGAGAAAGTCCAAAGCTGTATCGCCATCAGTACAGCGATCGATATAAAATGAACCGGCAAAAGATTTTACAACCCGCATGAAGGCTTCAAAATCTTCATCGCTATCTTCTATGACTAATATCCTTATAAGTTTATCCTCATGTTTCATTCGGGGGGGAAAGAGTAAAATAAAATGTCGTTCCTTCCTTAGACTTTGATTCTACCACAATTTCTCCTCCATGTCGTTCGACAATTTTTTTTACTATCGTTAATCCTGCTCCGGTACCGCCTCCGTATTTATTTGGGGCGTGCAAGCGTTTAAAAATCCTAAAAATGCTATCTAAATGCTTTTCTTTAATGCCAATTCCATTATCTTTGACATAAAAAACCTGGAGGTTTTGGTAAAAGCAAGGATGCTCGATCGATGACCAATCGGGTTTACCCATGATACAACCAATTTCTATACGTTTTTCTGGTCGATCGTTATACTTGATCGCATTACTCATTAAGTTAGTAAAAATTTCTTCTATCAACACGCGATCACCTTTGACTATCGGGAGAGGCTGAATAATTTCCACCTCCAATTGAGAGTCAGATTGACTTATTTTAAGGATATCAACAACATTATTAACTAATTGATTCAAGTCGATATTAGTTCGGATTAAATCTGCACGGGATAAACGAGAAAAATGCAGTAAACCATTAATTAAATTTTCCATCCGTTTCGTTAACTGCATTAATGTATTTAATTTGTTTACCCCATCTTCATCTAATTTATTCTGATAATCTGCCAATAAGAAACTCGCATAATTATGAATTCCTCTTAACGGTTCTTTCAGATCGTGGGAAGCAATGTAAGCAAAAGCATCCAATTCAGTATTACTGCGTTGTAACTGTTCGTTGATAGAGGCTAATTCATCGGCTTTTTTGAGGATAATTCCCACAATAGCTGCGCGCAATTCCACTATTCCTTCAAGTTCACGAGGTTGCCATGGTAAACTTTTAAGTTGGACAATTTCTTGCCACTTTGCAAAAGATTTGCGCGGAGACATTCTCGGAGTGCCTTTTTCATCAAGAGTTTCCTGTAAATTGGGATTGCCTCCCCAATTTACAGTTTGAATGACTTCGGGACGAAACCACAAGATGAAATTGCGCTGGATCTTAGTAATAGAGACAACAATTAAGCCACAAGCTAAGTCTTTAAACTGGGTGGCGTTTGGATAAACTTTAGGTAAACTATCTGTATAATAGAGATTATCTTGCAGTTGTGGAACCACCCAATCAAGTAATTGATTAATCTCATTTTCTGAGGGTGTTTTCCCAAATGACATGACTAAATCATTAGAAATGATTGCTGCCCCTGTGGCATTAACTAAGCCCAATAAACGCTCTCGATCTTGACCTAATGCGGCCACAAAATCTTCCGATCGGTAAATACTTGCTACAAAATCCGATTGCAGGCTTTTTAAGCGAACTTTGTCATCCAAATTTTCCTGTTCTTCCTTATTGCTTAATTCCAAGGACATGACTTGCCCAATAAATTCGCAAATGGTTCGAGTGTGATAAGGAAGATATTTAGGTGTGCCGTGATGACAAGCAATTAAACCCCATAATTGATTGTTTTTTAATAATGAGATTGACATCGATGCACCAACTTTCATATTTTGTAAGTATTCAATATGACAGGGGGAGACACTTTTTAAAATAGAAAAAGTTAAATCTGGTGCAGCATTGGTTAGGGGACAATCAGGTGGAATTAATGAGGAAGGTTGATAATTAACGTTAGTAATTAAGCGTAATTTATTCAAACGGTAAAGTTCTTTGGCTGGTGGGGGAATATCGCTAGCGGGAAAATGTAAACCTAAATAGGAGGTTAAATCAGAGCGCTTGTTTTCGGCAATAACTTCTCCCGATCCATCTCGAACATCGAGCCTGTAAACCATCACCCGATCGAATTCGATAATATTTCTAATTTCTCCTGCAATCAATTGACACAAGCTACTGATATCTGATGTACTTTGGATTTTGGCGAGGGTATGACGAGTTAATTGATAAAACTGAAATAAATCATAGGTAATACCTCGCTCTGAAGGTTCAAGTTCCAGAATTAATAAGTTTTCGGGTGAGCGGTGGACAATGCCATAAAAAAATATGCTCTCTTTTTGAATATTTAATAATTTCAAACTCAAAGGATTTACAGCATCGAAATCTCCTGCTAAACACTGAGTTAGGGTTTTTTGAGATTCTGGCTCAAAGATATCGGTGAGACGTTGATTTAATAACTGAGCGGGTGAATAGCCGAGCAGCGATTCTGTATTGTCACTTATTTGTAAAATCTGCCAATCTGCTTCATTAAAAACCAACAAAATGCCGTGAGGTTGAATAGCATTAGGAATATGGATCGGTTCGCGATCGCAATTGTAGGCAGAAATCGGCTCATGAAAAACGTAATTGACAGGGTTCATAGTTTTTTGATTGTGAATTTTAGGTGTTCGCCTTAATTTATGGATGGGCTGGGGCGGCTTTATCTAATTTTTGAGTGGGTGTCAAAGATTAACGTCGAAAGTCGAAAAATGTCAAAATTATCGACGGTTTTAGTGAGTTTAAGTATTTCCCTGGTTGAGGCGCGAATCGGTGCGCTTCAGGCGGCTGAGTACCCGCGTCACTAATTCTGGCCCCAGCACTGGTTTGGTAATGAAATCGTCGGCTCCAGCTAGAAAGGCTTGGCTCAGAGAGTCTCTGTCGGTGCGAGCGGTGACAACTAAGATGGGCAAATCTCCCCAGTGGCTATCCTGTCGCACCACCTGGCACAACTCCAGCCCGCCGATCTGTGGCATCTCCAAATCTAGTATTACTAAGTTGGGTGAAGTTGTTACCAGCATCTCCCAAAATCCTTGGGGATCGGTTAATTCTATCACATCTAAACCCCAAGGTGTTAGCAATGCCGATAAGTGTGCTAACATTGCCGGATCGTCGTCAACAATTAATACTTTGGCTCGTAATGCTTCTGTTTTGATTAAAATACGAGATATGGCTCGAAAAATTTGATCGGTGGTGGCAGGTTTGTGTAAAAATTGTTTAGCACCTAAGCGAGATACTGCTAGGCGATCGGCAAGACTGTCCCTTCCAGTAAATACAATTACAGGTAGGTTTGGCGATCGCTCTTTGAGCTCTTGCAGCAGCGTCAATCCATCTTCTTCGGTGTCTGGAAAGCTTAAATCTATTAAAATCAAATCTGGCATTGACATCGCCAAACGCGAGCGAGCGGCAGTGACATTCGGAGCGATTTTGATCCGAAATCCCCGAGCGTCGCATTCTACTTTTAAGCGCTCTGTCAAAACAGTATCATCGTCAACCATTAGGACTCGATGAGATAAAATTGTAGGCGCTGGTGAAGTCGTTAACGTAACTGTTGGTTTGGTTAATTCCTGCTCTAATCCTGTCACCAATTCTGAAAAGCGGCTGATTTCTTCATCATTGCAGGGGCGCAAGATGCGATCGCCTGCGACTGGGCTAAGAGAGATGAGTAAATGCTCTGCTGATCGCGCCAACTTGGAGCCTTCGGGATACCCAAAGGATGCCATTGAACCGGCTAATTTATGCGCTTCATTCTTAGCCGCTAGGTATAATTCCACCTCTAGATTTCCGCTGAGCAGAGCAGTTTGTGCGCTAGACAACACGGCAATTTGCTGCTTAAATACTCCGCGAAACCGCTCTAGCACTTTGTCGAGCGCCGACGGATCTCCGGCGCGAGATTTCTGTTTGTTGGTGCTGTCGGTGTCAGAATTGTTTGAAAGCGGAGGTGCAGGTTGGGGAGGCGGCTTGAGTCGATAGCCCATACCGTAGACTGTTTCGATGATTTCTGCGCTCATGTTGCCTGCTTTGAGTTTTTTTCGGATATCCTTAATATGAGTGTTGATGGCGCGATCGGTTGGTGCATCCTCAAATCCCCACAGGCGATCGAGAATGGCGCTGCGACTGAAGATGCGATCGGGATTTCGCAGAAATAATTCCAGCAGGTTGTATTCTGTTGCTGTCAGTGAAATAACTTGTTCGTCACAGGTTACTCGCCCTGAATCCATGTCTAAACAAAGATTTCCCCAAGTCAATGTAGTGGATGAGTCTTTAGCAAAACTTCCAGGAGAAACTGCTTTACTGCGCCGCAACAATGTGCGGATTCTTGCTAGCAATACTTCTGTACCGCAAGGCTTGTTGATGTAATCATCCGCCCCGGCGTCGAATCCTGCTACCACATCGGCATCTGAATCGTTTGCTGTCAGTAACAGGATCGGTTTGCGGTAGTTTTGCGATCGCAGTTGGCGGCACAGACTAATCCCATCTAGTTTTGGAACCTGCACGTCGAGTACCATCAGGTCATATTCAACCAATGTTGCTAAGTCTAAGCCTGCTTGTCCGTCGCTCGCCGTATCGATCGTGTAGTCATTTGCTTGCAACACCTTTGCCAGTGTCGCACTCAGCAATATATCATCTTCTACTAGCAGAATTTTGATCGGAGACTTGTTCATTGTATTTGTATGGTGCAATTCTGATGCGCTCTAGGCTGCTGCTGTCAGGCATCTGCCTTTCTGTTCGTTGGATCGTAGGTTTTAATTTTAGAATATTCGGGCGATCGTCTTCGTTATCGCGCTCCTTGACAAGTTATTCGCGGCACAGCAAAATTAGTCATGGAATCGATTGATTTTATTTTACAAAGTATTAAAAAAAATGCCTTTTTTTTGGGCTAAAAGCTTGACTGCTGCACTTTTTTAAAGTATATTTTAAATAATGGGAATATTTGGCAAATTTAAATATGTGTTACCACTCCCATTATCTAAAATATACCCCGAAATTATAGCAAAGTCAATAGGCGATACTTCTATATTAAAGCGAATTTTTTCACAAAAAGCTCGATCGCACCACTGTACTTTAGCTACTATCGGCGGTAAGAAGGGCAGCAGCGATTAAGGAAAAACGACGATAAATCACGTAAACTTCGTAAAATGCGAGCTGGAGTTTGATATTGAAACAGAAACGACCAGCTTTAGCAAAAGCTGGTCTGCAAAATAGTTAAATCCGTTGTTTTTCCCACAGTGTTTTTCTCACAGTGAGGAAACCCAAGTTGCACGTTTCTTTGCAGCGGGTTCTAAGAGCAATATCATCGCTCTTGAGGTGTATTTTTGCAATAAATTTTAATCATTTGCAATAAAACGTTACATAAAAGACGGATTTTTAGGTTTGTAGTGAGGACTTTAGTCCTGGTTTTTGCGGACTGAAGTCCTCACTACGAACTTGGTTTGTAGTGAGGACTTTAGTCCTGGTTTTTGCGGACTGAAGTCCTCACTACGAACTTGGTTTGTAGTGAGGAGTTTAGTCCTGGTTTTTGCGGACTGAAGTCCTCACTACGAACTTGGTTTGTAGTGAGGAGTTTAGTCCTGGTTTTTGCGGACTGAAGTCCTCACTACGAACTTGGTTTGTAGTGAGGAGTTTAGTCCTGGTTTTTGCGGACTGAAGTCCTCACTACGAACTTGGTTTGTAGTGAGGAGTTTAGTCCTGGTTTTTGCGGACTGAAGTCCTCACTACGAACCTATTTTAGATCATGCGGGGGCTTGTTGCGGCCGACCCCAAACAATCCGCTCTTGCTTGTATACGACCATACCAGGCTTCGCACCTTTTGGCTTGTACACATATTTGGGTTCGGTATAAACGACGGGGACTTGTTCGCTGTGGCGGGCGCGACTGTAGTATGCAGTCATGTCGGCTGCAAATTGCAAATCGGTTTCTTGGGCGACATTACCGGGTGTGAGACGCAGCAAGGCGTGACTTCCGGGAATCTCTAGGGTGTGAAACCACAAGTCGTAGTCGTTGGCTGTACGAAAGGTGAGTTGGTCGTTTTGGCGGTTGTTGCGCCCGATTAATAGTTCAAAGCCGCTGGGGGTTTGGTAGCGGTGAAATTCGATCGCAGCATTTTTGTCACTGCTACGGTAATCTGATACAACTAGATATTTTTGCTGGATCAGTTCTTCGCGGATTTCGGCGAGGGTTTGCAAATCTTGGGTGTTGCGGTAGGTTTCTAATACTGCAAGGGCGGCTTCGACTTGTTCTAAATAGTCGATTTCTTCTTGTACGGCGGCTAATAATGGTTCTACTGCAATCCGGGCTCTTTTAAGTTTTTGGTGTTTTTTGTAGATGGCTTGAGCGTTTTGTACGGCGTTTTTCTCGACGTTTAGCGGAATTATAACTGGTTTTTCGGTTTCAAAGTCGGGGAGGGAAATTGATTTCATTCCTGGTTCCCAATGCTGCAAGTTCGCCATTAGCAAGTCGGCTTGGGATTTGTGGGTGTCTGCGCCTGCTGATTGCTGCAATCGTTCTTTAAATGTGTTGGCTTTGAGGCGCAGTTTTGCGAGGAGGTTGTTGAGTTTTTGGGTAAGCTGATGTCGCAGTTGGGCGAAGACTTGTTGGTTGATTTCGCCTGTGTAGTAACTGTTGAGTAATTCTTGGACGGAAGAGAAGGAAGAAGGAAGAAGGAAGAAGGAAGAAGGAAGAGGGGAGTTAGATTCGGAAGAGAAGGAAGAAGGAAGAGGGAAGAAGGAAGAAGGAAGAGGGGAGTTAGATTCGTTGGTAGATTCAGCTTCTTTAGAGAAGGAAGAAGGAAGAGAGGAGTTAGATTCGTTTTCGGGATTTGTTTGTGTTTCGTCGGGTTTTGGCCAGTCGATGACGCTGTAGCCTTCGGGGGTAAAACTTGGTTGAAATTTGGAGTTTTCTAGACATTGCAACCAGTATAGCCAGCGTTGGAATAGTTGTTGCCATTCGTGGGGATTTAGGCTGTCGGTGGATTGTTCGGGGTCGAGATTTGCCGATCGAATCATGGACACTACTAAGACTTTACTCAACCCTCGGTAATTCTTCAACAGATTGGTCTTTATTTGCCCGGGAACCAGGCTAATTCGTTCTTTCCAGCGATCGAGAGATTCGATCGCACTTGGCACTGCATCGGTCAAAGACGGGGGCAATTCGTAGGGTTGCCCGGTTTGGATGGGACGGACGCTGGACTGTTTGGCGCTGACTTGGTGGGCGCAGGTGACAACGAGATTGTCTTGGGCGGTGAGGATGACGTTGCTGTATTTACCCATGATTTCGGCGTAGAGATGCCAGAGGGCGGGTTCGCCCGGACGTTTGGCGAATTGCAAGTCGATGACTCTTTCCCAAGGGGAGACGGGGGCGATGGAAACTAAGGCTAAACCGCTGAGTTGGTGGCGCAGTTGTTCGCTGAAGGTGAATGTGTCGGGAATTCGAGGGGGAGAGTCGCCGACGCAGATGCGGGCGGCTGCGGGATGGGAGGAAATGTCTATCCAGCCCCGTTGATTCATGGTACGCAGGGCCAGGGACACGGTAAATCGATCGCGCTGGTAGACTTGTTCTAAGCGCGCTGGCAGCCATTGGTCTCGCAGTTCGCTGCAAGTTGCGGTTAAAGTTGTAAAGTCTACGGGTTGCACGGTGGCCTCTTTGCGATCGAACTATCTATTTCTGTGGTGACAGATTTAGGGCATATTTGACCAATTGTATCAGATAAGTGTTCTGAAAAACAGATATAGCCTTTCTCTGAAAGATGAGGTACTATTCGGCATAGGGCATAGGGCATAGGGCATAGGGCATAGGGCATAGGGCATAGGGCATACCTCATGTTTTTGAGAACCGCTATAGAACCCATTTGACATCTTTGAGTTTTTGGGTTGGGTGACAAGAAATACTGAGATTAACCCGGTTTCTGAGATTTACGCCCGGGGCAAGAAACCGGGTTTCTACGAGTTTTTGGATTGGTCACGAGAAATACTCCTAGAAACCCGGTTTCTGAGATTTACGCAGAATAGATATCAAATGGGTTCTATAGGGAACTTAAACGCCTGAATCTAACTTAATATTTGCTACATATTACCACCAAGCGAACTCTTGATGCGATCGCATTCAGACAAAACTTCTCATCCTTGATTTTCCCGTCCTCAGCAATATCTGATGAGTTTAATTTTGCCTACAAACGAATTTTATATTTGCTAAAAAGCTGTCGCTGGCCGCCAAGTCCAAACAGCCAAATCGCCGCGACTATCCAGTGGACAAAAATCGCAGCCCAAGCAGAACCGGTCAAGCCATAAACAACAGTGCACGCTACCCCCAAAAGTCCGGTCAAAAGTAGAAAAATCGGCTGACAAAATGTGGGATATCCTTCGGGGAACAAGGTGATTGCCCTCACAGGATGGTAAATTATGTAGGAGCACAAACTCAATCCAATCCACAGCATCCAAGCAGTAGCGGTTACTCCTTCTGTGGGATGGGGAAGCAGCACAACTCGAAACAGCCACTCCTCGAATAATACGGGGAGAATTAGCGCTTTTATTGTGAGAAACAGCAGGTTCCCGAAATTGCCCTTAGGTGCGCTTACTTGCAAAAAACCCACAGCAACACCGAGGGGAATGGCGACGGCCCCGTAGATTAACAAAGCCCAAAGTGCGATCGACAATCCCCTCACATCCGGGAAGGTTGTAAACCCGGCAAAAGAGCGAAATATTAAACTAGATAAGGCGGGAAATTGCCCGAACAAAACAGTCGGCGCCACAGGTAAAATATCCGGGTTATGGCCACCGACTTGATTAGTGCGAAGAAACCAAAGTTGAGCGCCAGCTTTGAGGAAAACGCGGCTCAATTCATCCTGGGCACCGCGCGGCAAGATCGTCCGCCAACTCATCAAAGCCGCTAACAAACTATCGCGCGTGACAAACTGCGGTTCGTCGCCAGTTCCCGATAAAACTTTAGCATTCTTTTTCCAATCCGATCGCACAATTCCCAAGGGAATCAACTGTTGTTTCAGGGCATCTCTCAAAGCTGCTAGTTGCTGAAAGCGGCGAGTTTCCGGGTGATTGGGATGGGCTTTAATCCAGTTTTGGATTGCTGGATTGACATTGACTTTTTGGGCGATCGATTCTATCGTTAAATACAGAGCTTGATTGGAATCTTGCACGCAGGAAGTAGCCGGAGTAACTGTCGCATTTCCTGTCCCGTCTCCAGTCCGGTAGCGGGCTGCCATTATTTGCAAATTCCCTAACAATTCGTCGAGGGGAGAAAGTGTAATTCCGCCCAAATTGTAGTCGCGAGAAATTGCATCTAATTTGACAATAACATCGGATACCGGACGAGTCCCCAGCCAACCTCTCTGCAAGTTTCCCATATAATTTGCCCAAGTTGTACCACCCGCAACAATGGCCTCTGGATTATGGGCATAAACTTGTTCGTATTTGATGTCAAATTGCAATTCTTGAGTGAAAGGATCGCGGACAATTTCAGCGATTCCGTAGGCGAAATGTCCGGTAACAGTACCCCCGACAACTGATTCGCCTTGTGTGCCACCGATACCGCCGAACAGGTGAATTGCTAAAGCCCGATCGCCCTGTTTCCATTCTGACATCAAATTGGGCGATCGCTCGGCTGAATTATCCACAAGTACAGTTTGGGCTGTACCTTTGCGGCTTTGAGTGTTTTGCCAGTTTTGAACCTTAATATAACTGAGTGCGGGATTATTTCCCACAATAACTTGTTGTGGCGCTAGTTGAAAGAGCGATCGAGGTTTAATCGCCTCAACCGTAAAAATTCCCGCAGCATCTTTCGCACCGTAAATATACCAACCACTTGTCCCGACAGGAGAGTTTTCTATTTGCTGGGGAGTCGAGGGAAAAATGCCGCTGCGCTCGGGCGGCTGTTGGGGAAATCGCACAGTTTCCTCTACTCCGTCAAATTGTTTTGAAACAAAGTTATAATGACGAACAATTCGGTATTCGTTTTCACAAGGTGCACTTCCCGGACAAACTTTTGGTACGGCTCGACTTTTGGCAGTTGCCGCACCGACAAAAGCGACTAAACTGTAAAAGCGACCGACAATTTGCACCGGTTCGCTGTCGGTACGAATCACCGAAACTCGATCGCTAGCTGGGTACAGCGTCACCGAATTTAAACTAACAGTAACATCGTCGTTAGGTCGCGCACCAGCGAGAGATTGCAGCGGGCCAACTCGCAAACGGTGGTTAAGGTGATCGGGATGAACGTTACCTTGACTTGTGCTCTTTTGTGTGCTGTTGGTAAACTCGACATTTACGGTTAAATTTCGTAAACTCGACTTTTGACTCCAGGCCAAACGCACTTTTTTACCGATTAAATTTTGAGTATTTGCCGGAGCGTGGTAGACTTCAAGCCAGACCCAATCTTCCCCAGGCAACTCCTGCATTTGTTTGGGAGTGGGTAAAATAAGTCTCCCAGTCCAATCGCCAGTCGGTAAATACAAGTTAGATGCAGCGGTTTGGGCTAAAGGATAGTAACTCGGTTGATTGAAAGATGCCCGAGAACTGAGAGAATAGTTAGAAGGTCGATCGCTCGGTGGAGCTTTCGGATAAAATAGGATTAGGGCGATCGCACATACAACCAACAATCCCAGCCAGCGGCGAAAATAAAGCTTACGTTGATAACTCATATAATTTTAGATTGAGGAATTCGGCGGCATCAGAATTTTAGGATAACAACGCTCAGATTCAGGTCGCAAACGATCGCCTCCCACGACTACAATTAGGTAATTACCGGATAAAATATCAACAATAGACAAGATTGCATAAGTCTTTGATTGATACAGAAACCGCAGATATCAGGCAGATAAACACAGATAAACGCAGATAATTTCGGGGCGTTTTTCGATTTTTGCAATCTTGTCTAATCTCCTGCTTCTACCTTCGCATCTTCGCGTCTTCGCGGTTCGTTAAATAACAATTATTCCCCACAAACAGAGTAACTCTAAACTATTTTAGACCAATATTCCGCAGCATTTCCAAATGCTTGTGCAGGGGTGCGATCGTATTAGCTGCGATCGCCCCGCTAGCAGCAACCGCCGGCAAACCAATCCCCGGAAACGTGGAATCTCCGCAGCAAAACAGCCCAGCTAGAGGCGTTCCCGGCCCAGGAAACAAGCCGCTACCCGCGCGAATTCCCGGCCCGTAGGAGCCCCGATTTCTCCGCAAATACCGTTCGTGGGTGAGGGGTGTCCCGACTAAAGTGACTTCGCAGCGCGATCGAATATCGGGCATAATTCTCTCTAACGCCAACCACATCACCTCGGCGCGCGCTTGCTTTTGCTGTTTGTATTCGGCGCTAGTGCGATTCCCTACGGGATAGCTGCGCCGCGCGTGCTTTTGCCACAAATCGTAAGGCTCGTTACCGGGCGTGTAGGCGTGAATAACGTGTTTCCCCGCAGGCGCGAGGTCGGGGTCGAGAAGGGAGGGAATCGAGACGAGAACAACGTTCTGGGGCGCGGAAACTCCCAGTTCCCAGTCTTTGACGAAGATATAGTGACACGCCAAGTCCGATCGCACTCCGGTAGCATCAATTCCCAGATGTAAGTGCATGAAACTGTCGCATTCGGGAGTCGCCTGTCGCTGTTGTCGAAACCGTTTAGGGACAGAGTTTTCCGGTAATAGTTTCAGCGTATCCCAAACCGACGCGTTAGAAACGACAGCTTTGTGCGATCGAATAACTTTGCCCGATCGCAGCCGCACGCCCGCCGCCCGGTTGTTTTCCACCAAAACCTCTGCAACGTGGGAATTTAGCAGCAACCGCCCTCCGTGGCGCTCTAAACCGCGTACCAAAGCATCGACGAGGGCTGCACTCCCGCCGATCGGATAGTCCAAAACGGCATTGGGGCGATACCAGTCCGCAAACATAAAAGCTACCTCTGCTGCGATCGTGCCGTCGGCGGGAAGTCCAGACAGCAGGAAACACAACAGGTTTAGCCAATTTTTAACAAACGGATCTTGCACATTTTTGTCCATAATTTTGCTAAAAGGGCCTGCCAGGGCGATCGCATCGCCAGCACTTTGCAAAAAAGCCGGCGCAAATTGACCGAGAGTGATCGCAGCGCCCAAATCGAAGCGCAAAGCCAGTGAGGGTAAGGCTGTCGCAGCTTTGGCGTAGGGTTCCATCACCCGTTGAAGTTGTTGCCATTCCGCTGCTGCTGCACTACCGCGCAGTTTTGCGATCACCTCACCAAATTGACTCGCGCCTACAGACGTGTCAAAATCGCCTTCTGGCAAACAGCAACCCCAAGTATCGTAAGTGATACAGGGGAGTTTTTCGCCGATCGCATCGAGAACTTGTCGCAGCGGATTTGCAGAGGGGCTGTAGGACAATCCCGAGTACAAAGACGGCCCGGAGTCGAAGGTAAATCCGTCCCGTTGGAAGCCGTGGGCGGCGCCGCCCGCGATCGAATGACTCTCGCAGACAATCACGTCAAATCCATAGCTAGCCAGCATTGCGCCGCAACTCAACCCGCCGATACCGCTGCCGATAATGATAATTTCCGTGTCCGTGGGGGCGATCGTAACCATGTTATTCTCCACTACATCCCCTAATATTATTACAAACCCCTCTCTTTCCCTCTGCGCCCTCTGCGCCCTCTGCGGTTCAATACCTCAAAAAAATCCATTAGAAAACGAGCATTCCTATATTATTAGTTAAATGGAAAACATATCAATTCTAGAACAAGCCGCCAAATCCAATCCTAAACCATCATCCGCCGCCGTAGTCGCAGCCCTCCTCGAAGCTGAGAAAAATGCCAAAAAAATTAAAACTCGCTATTCCTTGGAGCAACTAACCGGCAATTGGCGCTTGTGCTTTATCACCGGCACCAAAAAGACTCGACAAAAAGCCGGAGTTGTGCTAGGCGCCGGACGTTACATCCCCGAATGGGTGGCAAAAATTCAAATAGCTTACTCAGTTGAACCGGTTGGTGAAGGTGAAAAGCCCAGTACCACGGGCAGGGTGGAGAATTCAGTGTTCGTTGGGGCGATCGAACTAACTCTTTCCGGGCCGACTAAGTTTTGGGAGAATCAGAATATTTTAGCATTTGACTTTACCAGAATTACTGTAAAATTGTTGGGTAAAACAGTTTATCAAGGATTTATTCGCGGTGGTGAATCGCGCGAGGCAGATTTTTTTAATTTGAGTGTAGGCAAGCAGGCATTTTTCGCATATTTTCTAGTAGAAAACGAGATAATTGCCGCCAGGGGAAGGGGCGGAGGATTGGCTTTGTGGCGCCTCGTAGGGGTTCCCTCACCAACAATTGATAATTCCCACCAACAACCGACATAAACCCGCCGCAGAGACCAAATTAACTCGCCAGCAATTAAACTGCTCAGATATTTATGGATTGTTAATGAATTTATTACAACAAAAGCATCTAGTCAAAAAATATGAAAATGGCAAACAAAAACAATATATTGCTCTTCACATTCTTCTGTTTTAGCACCATAGCAACTTGGGAAACAGGACTTTTCGCACCATCCCAAACAGCCACAGCCCAAATCACCCCCGCCGCTGACGGCACCAATACTCAAATCGCTCCCAACGGCAACCAATTCAACATCCAAGGCGGCCAACAATCCAGCGACGGCACAAATCTCTTTCACAGTTTCCAACAATTTGGTTTAACTCAAGGACAAACTGCCAACTTTATCTCAAATCCCAACATTCGCAATATATTAGGGCGAATTGTCGGCGGCGATGCTTCGATAATTAACGGCATAATTCAAGTTACAGGCGGCAATTCTAATTTATTTTTAATGAATCCGGCTGGGATTGTTTTCGGTGCCAATTCGAGCTTGAATATTCCCGGTTCTTTCACTGCAACGACTGCGACAGGCATCGGTTTTGGCAATAATTGGTTTAGTGCAGTAGGCACGAATAATTACGCACAATTAGTCGGAAGTCCGAACACTTTTGCTTTTACAAATCAACCGCCGGGAGGAATTATCAATCTTGGCAGTTTGGCAGTAAAACAGGGACAAAATTTAACTTTATTGGGCGGCACGATTTTGAGTACGGGACAACTTGCTGCACCGGGAGGAAATATTACTGTTGCGGCGGTTCCCGGTCAAAATTTAGTGAGAATTAGCCAAGCTGGAAATTTATTAAATTTAGAAATCCAACCTATTACTGATGCTTCATTGCCAATTGCTAATTATCAAGCTTCTACCTTATCAAGTGCTCAATTGCTAACAGGGAAAGGCGAGAGTCATGCAGCCGGAGTAACAGTCAACAATGATGGAACCGTACAGTTGACTGGTGCAGCGGGAATCGTGCCAACTAACCCAGGAACGGCAATTGTGGCTGGTACTGTTGATGTTTCTAGCGACAGTGGAGGAACTGTCAACCTGTTGGGTTCGCGCGTGGGTTTAATTAATGCCAATATCAACGCTTCCGGCATTAATGGCGGTGGCAGCGTGCGCGTTGGCGGTGATTACAAAGGTCAAGGTGCAGTGCCAAATGCCTTGCGTACATTTGTGAGTAATGATTCCACAATCAATGCTGATTCTATCAGAAATGGTGATGGTGGCAGGGTGATTATTTGGGCGGATGGGCTGACAGGTTTCTATGGAAACATTAGTGCTCGCGGTGGCAGCAATTCTGGCAACGGTGGCTTTGTTGAAGTATCGGGGAAAGAAAACTTAATTTTCCGAGGTGCAGTAGATAT
The DNA here is from genome assembly GCF_013299165.1 of Microcoleus sp. bin38.metabat.b11b12b14.051. Lineage (NCBI taxonomy): Bacteria > Bacillati > Cyanobacteriota > Cyanophyceae > Oscillatoriales > Microcoleaceae > Microcoleus > Microcoleus sp. bin38.metabat.b11b12b14.051. Next base: position 19,193 of record NZ_JAAFKD010000035.1, on the reverse strand, counting down.
TTCGGCATCGAATGGAACTTTTGGCACATTGCTGCTCGATCCAACTACCTTGACGATTGTTGATAGCGTAGCTGGTAGTGGAACTCTCGATAGTGTTAGCCTATTTTTAAGCAGCAAGATATTGGCTGGTGACGGCAATATTGGTGCTAATACTGTTAGTTGGGAGCTAATTAATGCCCTAGGTGCTAATGCCAATATTATTTTAGAAGCAACAGGAAGTATCACTATCAGCAATATCACTGGTGTGGTATCTGGTAAAGCAGATTTAGTTGCCTTACCTTTGACTTCTGGTAGTCTGAGAATCTCTTCAACGGGAGGCGGAATCACATTTGTAGATACCAATGATACTATCCAGACACAAGGAGGATCGATCACCTTACAAGCGCTGGGTGGAAACATCACAGCCGGCACACTATCTACAACAGCATCCCCGGTAGCTCTGATCTCAGCGTTGGGAGGTAATGTTACCCTTGAAGCAACTGGTGACATCTCAGTCAATTCCATACTTGCTAATAGTAAACCCGTCAGTATCACTAGCGGTGGTAACGTCAATATATCTGGGATGGTATTCACTCAATCTTCTGGGACAATTGGCGGTAATATTGCGATTAATGCGACTGGTAATATTACCACTGCCGACATACTATCTAATGGAGGGAGTTCATTTACCGGAATTGATGGGAGTGCAGGAAATATCTGGCTCACCAGCCAAAACGGTAGTATTAATACTGGGTTAATCAGAGCTAAAGGCTATGGTGGTGACGCCGGAGATATTCGCTTCCAATCTGCTGGTAACATGAGGACGGGCGGGATTGAGGCTATGTCTAATTCTGGCAATGCAAGTGGGGGAAATGGTGGAAATATTACGCTTACCAGTCAAACAGGATCTATTGATACGGGTGGAACTTCTCTTGTGTCTGACGGCATAAATAAGGCAGGCGATATTACTCTCACTGCTGCTAAAAATATTATTATAAATAATTCTTTTGCAGCTACAGATGTCAACTCTAATGTTAACACCGCCGGAACAATTAAATTTACGACTAACACAGGTACGATCGATACTAGGGCTTCAGAAATTAGGTCAGTTAATACTCAGGGTGGGAATTCTGGAAACATTATTTTTACCAGCGCTCAAAATATTCTTACAGGTGATGTAATTACTCGTGTGGATAACGGTAATGGACTTGCAGGAGACATTATTTTAAATGCCCCGAATGGTACGATCGATACCACAGCAGGCGGATTAAATTCCATAGCTTTAGTAAATGCAAATGGTTTGGCCGGAAATATTCGATTCGATGCTGGTAAAGATATTTTAGCTGGCGACGTAATTGTTGTTTCTAAAACAGTAAGTCCCTTGCAAGGAGATATTAACTTGCTTAGCCGTACAGGAAATATTCAAACCAGATCAGGAGCCTTACAGGCATCAAATCTTAGCGGTAGGGGGGGCAATATTACCCTAAATGCACCAGCGGGCAATATTACTACTGGGCTGGTGACAACTGAATCTATTGGCAATGGTGGCAATATTAATTTTATCTGTAGTGGAGCAATTGATTCTACTGCCAAGCAAGTGTTATCGACAAGCCAGAAGGGTAATGGAGGTACAATTACATTTCAAGCTGGGGGCAATATTTCCACGAACACTGTTAATGGACAAGGGAACTTAAATGGGGCAAATATTAGTTTGCAAAGTGGAGGTAGCGTTAATACTACCGGAGGAATTATTAACTCTCTTGGTGGCAATAGCGGCGGCAGTATCACCATCAAAGCTGCCAGCAATATTATTACATCCGATATCGCCTTGCTGGTAAGTGGGGTTAATGCAAACAGCGGCAGCATTAATATCACTAGCACCAGCGGTAATATTGATACTAGCAAAGGTGCATTAGCCGCTCCTTCTGCTAATGGTACAGGTGGCAATATTACTCTGAGTAGCCCTGTTGGTAAGATAGCGATTAGCGTTGTTAATGCTATTGCTACTGGCAGCGGTAATGGTGGATTACTGGCTTTTGATGCCAAAAATAGCATAACTATTAATAATGGGAATATCGCTACCAAAAACAATGATATTAACTTCAATGGTGCGATTTCTATGACTGGGGATACGTTGGTCAGCATTAAAGGGACTGGTGACATTACTTTTAAGTCTACAGTTGACGGGCCGTACAATCTGACTGTGAAGCCGGAGGCTGGAATTGTTCGATTTTTCGCTCCTGTGGGCAGCGTGACTCCTCTCAACAGCATCAATATTCAAGATGATATCCCTGCAACTCCTGTCGCTCTTAGCGTGCGCGCCACAAATAATATTACTGCCCAAAATATCACCTCGGCAGCGGGAATTACACTCACCAGCGATAAAGGAGCAATTCAAACAGGTAATCTGAATTCAAGTTCGCCTAATAATGGTGGCAATGTTACTTTGAATGCTGGTGGTAATATTACTGTCAATCAAATTGACACTCAGAGCCTTGGTAGTGGTACAGGTGGGAATATCTATGTTTGGACTGAAAAGTTTTTTCGGGCGCTCAACTCTTTTACAGATAGAAATGGGGTGGCTGCTAGCATTTCCGCTGCGGGAGGTGCAGGGGATAAAGGCGGTACCATTTTGCTGCGTCACGGCGGTAATGGACTAACGCCTTTTATTGTTGGCAATTCAACAACTAACGGAACTGCTGGTGCTATTACTAGAGGAAATGGCACGGCTGAGTCAACGATTTCGTCTGGTAACAGCTATCTTTATACACACAAACAGGATACACAAAGGATTGAAATTCGATCGGTTCCAAATCCTCAGCCATCACCAACACCAACTCCTGCGGCAACACCAACTCCTGCGGCAACGCCAACTCCTGCTGCAACGCCAACTCCCGCGGCAACGCCAACTCCTGCTGCAACGCCAACTCCCGCGCCTGTGGCTGCAACGCCAACTCCCGCGCCTGTAGCTGCAACGCCAACTCCCGCGCCTGTACCTGCACCTGTAGCTGCAACGCCGACTCCTGCGCCTGTGGCTGCACCTGTAGCTGCAACGCCGACTCCTGCGCCTGTGGCTGCACCTGTAGCTGCAACGCCGACTCCCGCGCCTGTGGCTGCACCTGTAGCTGCAACGCCGACTCCCGCGCCTGTGGCTGCAACGCCAACTCCTGCACCTGTGGCTGCAACGCCAACTCCTGCACCTGTACCTGCGCCCGTAGCTGCAACACCAACTCCTGCGCCTGTGGCTGCAACACCAACTCCTGCGCCTGTAGCTGCAACACCAACTCCTGCGCCTGTAGCTGCAACACCAACTCCCGCGCCTGTGGCTGCAATTACTGCATCGCCAGCACCTGCAACTACTGCGCTTGGAGTTATAACCGTTGGGAGTGCGTCGCCGACACCGACACCGGCGCCACCGCTGCGTGTATTTGCCCCAACCCCATCACCAACTTCCCAAAGCTCCGCGCCAACTCCACCCTCAACTGCCACAACAACACAGACTCTATCCCCAACTGCTGCAACAACTACAACCCCATCTCCAATAACAGAAACCGCCCTCGCCCTGCTATTTCCCCCAATACTCGAAACCACTTCCTCCCCAATCTCCGAACCCGCGCCCATACCAGGTTTTCCCCTCAACATCCGACTGCCGCAAACCGGCTATTTATCCACACTGCCACCCCGCACAGCCCCCACACAGCCCTCAACTCCCACAACTCCCAGCGCCGCCGATCGCCTCCCCGCAACCCCAACAATTCCATCGAGCGACCAACTCACCGCCACAAATCTAGCCACTCCCAGCCCGATCGCCCCCACAACCCCGATCGCGCCAAATCCAGCGCCCGCAGCCCTTCAACCCTCTTACAGCCCGCCTGTAGCACAAATTCCACCCCTACCTGCACCCATTCCCGCACCAGTTCCCGCACCCGTACCAGTTCCCGCACCCACACCCGCCCTAGGGCAAAATCCGCAACAAGATTTAGCTTATTTAATTGGCGATTTATTAGGAGCCAAAACCACTATCACCCCAAATCCTGCCACGGGAAGCAGCACTTTTAATTGGGCATTTACCGATTCCAAAAACAACTTTTCCCTCACACCACCGCTCATTGAACAGTCGAATCTGACTTTAATAACGCCTTCAGAAAACCCACCAGAAAAACCCCCCGAGCTGGGTTCTTCTCCTACAGAAAAAGCCGACGCATGGATAGTCTTAACTCCCGCACCCGCTCCCGTTGCTGCGCCTATTATTGAGCAGCCAGTTGTTGAAAAGGAGGCTGATTGGTTGGCCAACCTCCGCCAAATCGCTCCGCCACAAACTCCCGCACCCGCACCCGCACCCGCACCAACTCCTGCACCCGCACCAACTCCTGCACCCGCACCAACTCCAGCGCCAGCGCCAGCACCAACTCCAGCTCCGGCACCGACTCCCGCACCCGCACCAACTCCCGCCCCCGCACCGACTCCCGCACCCGCAGATATCCCGAATCTGATTCCGTTAGAAATTAGCAGGTTTAGCGTCGAACAAACTTTAAACCAAAACAATGCTAACGATGCTGTCGGCTTGATTGACCAACTCTTTGAACAAGATTATGAGAATTATTATGGGGAAAATTTCACAGACAAAAAAGTAACGGTTGAATATCTCAGAGAAACTCTGAAAAAAATCAAGGAGGAAACCGGGAAGCAAGCTGTGATTGTTTACGCCATCGTCCGTCTCGAAGAATTATCCTTAGTGTTAGTAGTTCCTGACGGCCCTCCGATTATCAAAAATATCACTGTCACAAGCAAAGATTTGCTAGACAAAGTGAAATATTTTCACCGTTTGCTAGCCGAACCAAATGATTATGAAGAACAAAAATTATTGTCAACATCCCAGGAACTTTACCAGTGGTTGATTGCGCCTATTAGTTCAAAATTAGAAGAGTTAAAGATCGATACGCTAGTGTTTTCTTTTGATAGCGGTTTGCGCCAGTTGCCGATCGCAGCTTTGCACGACGGACAGCAATTTTTAGTCGAAAAGTACAGCCTCGGCTCGATTCCAAGTGTCAGCTTGACTAACACGAATTATCAAAGCTTGAAAAAATCCCGAGTTTTAGCCATGGGTGCTTCGGAATTTCCCCACACCGATAAACCTAAATTGCCTGCGGTGCCGATCGAATTATCTGCGATCGCAGGTACCGTCAGCAACAACCAAAATCCAGCCCAATTGCCGTTGTGGCCCGGCGTTTCTTTTCTCAATCAAGACTTTACTCTGGAAAATCTCACCAAACAACGGCAGCAACAAGCCTTTGATATTGTTCACTTAGCTACTCACGCCAGCTTTCCGCTGCACCAAAACGGACGACAAGAAGCTGAGATTGATTTGTGGCAGCGTTCTTTGGCTTTGGATGAATTTCGGTTGGCAAAGTGGTACGATCGCCGACAGGTCGAGTTATTGGTGCTGAGTGCGTGCGAAACTGCGATCGGCGACAATAGCGCAGAAATGGGTTTTGCTGGACTCGCCGTGCGTAGCGGTGTTAAATCAGCTTTGGCGAGTTTGTGGAAAGTTAACGATTACGCGACTTTGGGGCTGATGACTGAGTTTTATGCTAATTTGCGATCGGCTCCCATGAAAGCTGAAGCCCTCAGACAAGCTCAAATAGCGATGATTCGCAAACAAATTGTCATTAAAGACGGCAAGTTGCTAGGCACTCAAAGGGCGATCGATCTTGCTCAATCCGCAGAAGTACCAAATTCAGATTTATCTCACCCGAAATATTGGGCCGGATTTACCATAATTGGCAGTCCTTGGTAATAAACTGGGGCGCATCTAATTTTAACGATCCTATTTCAATAAACGATGAGTGAGCCGTTGCACCCGAGGCAGCCAGAAAGTTAAATTCAAATGCCGTACAGCTTATTTGTAGGCATATCTGAACCGTCAGGCGCACCACTCCGTCGCCATCTTACATTGACTCGCGGGATTTGGCAAAAATAAAATGTATCCCAGAGGACTATCTTTTAATGTCATAAATTTGCTATGAATAGCAAAACTAAACACTCTTTGGGGCAAAACCTGTGGGCAAGTTTGATAAAATATTCAATTCAGAAGACAAATCCGAAGCCAGCTTGACTTCAGAGGAATCCGTAGCGGCGGTATCACTTGTCGCAGCCGAGGCTAATTCTCCTGACGCGGATGCTGATATTTTAGAAAGCATACTCTGGGACTCAGAAGTATTTGCTGAATACTCGGAAGATGATATGTCCGCAATGTTTAAAAAACTCGCAGGTATTATCAGCCAAGACGGTTTAGGAGCGTTATTTAAGACTGCTTGGCAATCAATGCCAGATGAGTTAGTTTTGGATACTTTTGCCATCACCGCAGCCATGTTTGTCATTGATGGAGAAGTGTCCGAGAAACACCTGGCGTTTCTCCAGGAATTCCAGCAAGTATTAGGTGTAGAAGATGAGGAAGCTGAGGAAATTATCGAGGATGTAGTTGCTGCGTACTCGCAAGTAGAGGATGTCGAGCCTGAGTTAGATGTAGAGGGGCCGTTGTACGTATCTCCTGAAGGCAATTTTAGCGTTTTGATTCCAGTTGATGAGGCCAAAGGCGGTAGAATTGATGAGGAAGAAGGCTGTGTCGCGTTTTCTGACGACTTTGGTATTTTGCTGAAAATTGATTATTTCCCGATCGCTGGTGAAGTGGAAGAATTAATCGAGTCAGCCGGAGAATCACCCTATCTCACCTCGTTTCTTAACAATTTTATTGATGGGGAAATTCTTACTAAATTTCCCAAATCTAAGTTACTCTACACGGAATATTTAGAAGATGAAGAAGCTTATTTCGCGGTTGTCGATTTGCCGGCGGGTGCAACTCTCAGCGTCCAAGAAAATGACGGCTCTCTGACTCGGCTCGATGCTTACCGGGGATTTATGGCTTTTATCGCTGAAGATTTTTGCTATACGATAAGCTGTCAGCGAATTTATCACCAGAAGCAGGAATTGGGTTCTCTTGAGTCTGAAGTTGAGGACATGATGAACAAAATTTTCGAGTTTATTGAGACTGTGGAATTTTCGCCACTCGAATAAGTACAATTTGTACCTTTCGTAGTACGGTTCGTAGTGCGGACTTCAGTCCGCTCTCTGTCTGCGGACTGAAGTCCGCACTACGAACATTTCGCAGTGCGGTTAATCTATCGCACAGGATATGGCAGGTTTTTGGCATAAAATTGTGCGACATTTCGCAGTGCGGTTAATCTATCGCACAGGATATGGCAGGTTTTTGGCATAAAATTGTGCGATCGAGAACAGGTTGTTTAACCGATCCTCGATCGCACTTCCAAATACACTCACTCAACCAGAGTCGAGAAATAGCAGCAATTAGCCACAATTTTCGATTAATTAGTAGTCTGAGCTTCCACCAATCTTTGCTTGAGTTCTTCCAGAGCGCTCGCCCAGCGCGGATCTGGCTGCACCGAGCCGGAGTCAGCACTCGAAACCGTTGTTGCTGACTGATTGCGGCGGGACTTGTTGTTGTCACTCCGACGGCGATTGCTTTTGCTAGAACCGCCACCGCCACCTTGGGTAGGAGGGGCCGAGCGTTGCTGTTGCTGCGGTGCGGGTATTGGCTGCGACGGCGACGCCGACACCAACTGCGGTGAAGCAGGCGATGATGACTGTTGCTGATCGTCTTCGCCCTTCTCGGATTTACCCTTAGAGCGGGGAAGTGCCTTTTCTATTTTTAGGGGGTTTTCTTTAAACATCAACCCGTTATATTTCTCAATAACTTGGTCGGCTTGTTCGTCGGTGAGCACCGTCACAAAACCAAATCCCCTGCATTTACCTGTTTTGCGGTCTGTAATTACCTTGGTAGTAACAGATTCCCCTTCCGGTGCAAAAACTTCTTGCAATTCTTGGCGGTCAAGTTCTTTGGGTAAATTGCCAACATACAGACGAATAGACATGAAAAATTCCTCCAGACTTGGATTCTAATTAATTTGCTCGAACAGCGTTACCTGAAGTCAATTGAATATTGACCGCAGGAAAAAACCACATAACCACAGAATTTGCACATTCCTCCCACCAACCTTGACAGCTCCCCCCATCTTTTAGAAAAAGATGATTTACTCTGATAAGGCCGTAACTTAACCGCCGATGCAGAGAGCTTTTAAATCTCAGGTTGTTGTGTAAACTTTTAGTCATCACTCAAATGTTGAGGCTATTGGCTATTCTGTATTACTTGCTTCCGGTTTTGATTCAGAATGTTTATAGCCAGGGCCGTGTAGAAATTTATGTCCAAGGATGTCAATTGCAAGCGATCGGAATGCCAGTATTCAGTTTAATACAGTGATGGATAAAATCGCTAACATTTTTTGGGCCAGTAATTTTACCTCGCTCCTAATACTGAGGACTATTGACTTACCCAGTATCCCTCAAATCGGGCCCGGCACCGTCCGACCATTCTTTAAAGGTATCACAGCCTTGGTAGCAGAGCTAGTTATTTAGGAAGATTTCACGCCGAATTGAACGCAAACTGCATCTGAATCACTTTTTTGAATTGATTCCCCACAGCGAAATTGGCTGTAGAAAAAAAACAGCCGACACGCGGCTGGCTGAACTTGCTGTGTTGGGAGGTTGACAATTTTTACGCAATGCCTTAGAGATTTTAGCCAACTGAAGTTATTGCGCTATTTGGTTCAATCCAATTATGTAAATAAATGTAACATAACGTCGGCAAGAAAGCAATTTTTCTTTACGAAGTAGGCAGTGGGCAGTTGGCAGTGGGCAGTTGGCGGTTGGCGGTTGGCAGTTGATGGCAGCAAGAAAGGGCTGTACGATGCGCGCTGCGCTTGAATATCCCATCGGGTGCGGGCTCAATGCCAAGCCGATCGATCGCCCATCCGCGATTTAACTCAACACTCATCTCCGGCTGGGGATTGCCTCAGTCATTTTAATCAAATTTTGGGACGCTGCTCAAAGCCCATCCCACAAGAAAAAAGATTTTTGTGGGATGGGCTTCTAGCCCGTCCTATTTATTTGGGCAAGAAGTCTAATAAATAAAATCTCAAATCCCAAATCTCAAATCCAAAATCCAAAATCCAAAATGGTCTCATGTTCCGCCCTGGGTAATAATGTATGCGCCCCAAAAGGCAGCAGCAAAGGCTAGAATTGCAGACCAAATTGGATGTCCGCTGTCACTAACTATCCCGGATTGACTGCGGAGAGTTTCTAGGTCGATCGCCACAGTAGCACCTCGGCGCAGCCAACCAGTCGCAACAACGGGTTTTCCGATCAAATCGCAGGGGCGAGTTGTCTGTTTGAGCAACAATGGGTACAAAGAGCCGATCGGGCCAATCATCGAAACATAGTGCAACCTCACTAAACCCGTTGCCGTTTGCAAAATTAAATCCTGTCCGAGCCAATTGTCAATACCATGCCTACCCAAAAGTTGCCCGGAAAGCTGCACAGGTTGAGCATCTAGGGGCAGAGTATCTGGATTTGACAAAATTTCCGGTAAACTCGGCGAAACGGTTTTTCGTGGGGTAATGTCGGGGAAAAAATGATTGATCCGCATCAAAGTACCGAGGCAAAATCCGATCGGCAAACAGCCCCAAAGAATCGATCGATCGCCCAAAAGCCAATCGAGTTGCCAAATACTCGTCTTGGAAAACAGCCAGCTAACCGTCCACAGCAGCGCCACAATCCCCAAACTCATCGGAATCCCAAAAAACGGCGCACCTTGTAACAAGAGTTTTGAGTCTTTAAATTCGAGTATTGACTCAAACAGAGACAATTTTGCTTTCTGAGATTGCTCCGGCGACAGACTCGCCAAATCCAACTCCGTCTCCAGTTTCCAGAATTGAGCGTAGAGTTGCAAGAGATTCAAACGCTCTCCCATCAAAGGATGCGTGTTGTTAATTGTCAACCAAGTGCGATCGGGATTTGTGACATCCCAGCGCAAAATCTGTTCTAGTGGCGCTTGTAATGCAGCACCACCGAGGGTTAAAGCTTGGGCGACGCCGACGGGTAACAATAAATCGAAACTTTCGAGAAAAAAGCTGGTTTGTTGTTGCTGTTGGATATTTGCAGCAATGCCGATCGCAATTTTAGCGATAGCGCGCGTCAAACCGTTAGGATTGCCGGTAATTTCTGCTGAAGTGCGATCGCTAAAATAGACTCTCCGGCGCGACAACCACAACATCGGCCAACGCAATAACTTATAAATCCCGTAACTTGTAGCAGAAATTGCAGCGGTGATAACTCTGACACTACGACGCAAAAAGTCGATCGTCATTAAATCGCACAACCGTTCACCCCAGTAAGCAGTCTGCCAATATATAAGGTAAGGAATTTGAAGTATCAGCATCGCCAACGACATCGGCGCAAAATCCCAATGAGAAATATGGGCTAATTCCCGCGCGAAAATAGCTGCAATTTCATCATCCGTGAGTTGATCCAACAGCCCTTGACTGACAGTAATCCGAGCAAAACGAGGTAAACAGCCGTAACTAAAAGCTACAGGAACCTTCAGCGGCAAGAGTTTCAGCACAGGAGTCGGCATATTTTGCTTGGTACAAAAACTGCGGAGTACGCGGCTAGCTTCCTTGCTGTGTTTGGATAAAACAGAGGCGCGCAGGTTTTCGATACCGCCAAATAGTTTTAGGAGTGCGTCTGTCAGCCAGGGAGATGAGGCCAAAAGCAATCCGAAAACAAACTGTAGAAACGGAGTTGGATCTCGGTAAAAAAGCTGAATCGGCTGGAAAATTGGCACCCTAGTAAATATATAAAGCTGAACTAATAGAGAATTAGTGTTTGTCAGCAGGAATTGTAGGACAAATCGGGCTAGGAAAAACAGGGCGATCGCACTTGCGACAGCTTCGATCCGAAAATTCAGCAACTTTAGCGGTTTGAGAGGGCGCGGGCTTTTCACGCGCCCCGCTTCGCGCCAAGTTAGTTGATAAGTATCGGGGCTGGCGAATCCGGGGATATCTGTTGGGGAACCGGAACTGTTTTCATCGCTAGTTTCTGCATCCGTTGCGGTTTCCGTAGGGGCGGTGCCCCCGTGCCCGCCCTCTAATGTCTCTAATGTGGGGCGAATCGGCGGTTTGGGGGGTGGAGGTGGCGGTGAAATATGTGTCGATTTGGTGTTTCCCGGCCCGACAGTCGGCTCTAAGGGTGAAAATCCGGTTTTTTTGTCTGCGGTTGGTCGTAGCGAAGCGGGGCGTAAGCCATCGCCCTTGAGCGTATTTTTCGCAGATTTTGTTCCTAAATCAAACGCGACAAAACCTGTTTCGGGGGGAGTTTCCGGTGTTTTTGGAGGGAGAGGTGGGGTTAATTCTTTTAAAGTGCGATCGGCCCAGGTTTTGATTTGGGTGTTGGGGATGTTGGTGAGGGAAGTGCACAGGGCGATCGCGCTTTGGAGATTTCCGGTAGCTTTGTAAGCCGCCACTAACCCCATTTGGGCGCGGATTCCGGGCGGTTGATTTGCTGCGGTTTGGGTGACGGATTCTAAAAGGGCGATCGCGCTTTGGTAATCTTTTTGTTTCAAAGCAGCTAACCCAGCCTCCAGAGACTGTTTCAGAGATGAATCCGCCGAATTTTGATTGTTTGGAGATGCCATAACTGTGATTGCGCTTGTGTCTTGTCTAACATAACCTCACCCAAAGGCAATTCGGCAACTATAGCCCAATACACTTGGGTTAACATTTGTTGTCATTGCGAGCGTCTTAGCGAAGCAATCGCAGTGTCTGTTTTTCATATCCTTTTACCTCCACAACCGTCTTAACCCAAGCGTATTGGCCGATAACCGAATAAAATTTAGCTAACAAAATACCTCTTGCACTCATTCATAAGCTATCTTAAAATAATCTGCGTTCATCTGTGTTTATCTGCATTAAATCTGCGGTTGACATATTAATCAAAAATTTAGACAAGCTTGTCTAAGGTAATTGCTCGCCCGCACATCAGTTAATCGACAACTATCATAGTCTCTGCGATTGCTTCACTAAGAGTTCGCAATGACATTAGCAGATTAATCCATAAACCACCACCAAACCCGAACAACTATGTCAATAGACGACGAAGACTTTGAAAGCCAATCGATCGCAGACGATCGCAAATTGCAACTTTTCACCGACAGACACGAATTTACCCGCCGATTTGCCTTTTATTTAAACGAAGAGCCAGCCCGCGAACAAATTTTGTATTTTTACGGAGATGGAGGAAACGGCAAATCCTTGCTGCTAAAACACTTGCAGTTTCACTGCTGCAAAAGATTTAAGCCGGAAGTTTGGCAAGAATTGCGCGAAATCCCAGAAGAAAAAGCCGCCGAAGTTGCCGATTTCGTCCGCTACGCAGCAGCCAACACCTACACTTCCATACCCGTAGTGCGGCACGACTTCGGCTTGATACGGATAAAAGAAGATAAACCCCAAGATAGATTTTACGGTTTGCTGATGCTGCGGCGCAATCTGGCAGAGTCAGCCAAGAAATATAAATTGAAGTTTCCTAATTATGATTTTGCTTGCTTTTGGTATTTGCTCAACAAAGGCGAGTCAGACGCAACTCTCAACCAACTTTTCCCCAACGATCTGATTGATTTTTTGACACCTGTAGTCGAAACATTTGCCGGATTTCCCGTGGTGTCGCAAGTCGCGGCGGGGCTAAAATTGATCGATAAATTCGGTGGCATTAAGCGCACGATGAAATTAATTCAAACGCGCCTCGGTGTCAGCGATGAAAAAGCTGATGAAATTCGCCGTAAAGATATTGATATTGAGTTAATCGACTGTTTACCGAAATTGTTTGCGGGCGATTTGAATGCGGCAATGGCTGGGAAACACAAACCCGAACGCCTTGTCATGCTATTCGATACTCACGAGAAATTTTGGGATGAAAAACGCAATTCTCAAGGCGCAACTTTTTGGTATCAAGATGAGTGGTTTCGGCGGTTGCTGAGGGCGATCGATTTTAAATCGGGGATTGTGGTTGCTGTGGCGGGGCGTGATTCCCCAGTCGCACAACTGCGGTGGCCGAATGCGCCGAGGTTTCCGATTCCTGAAGATTATATCGATGCACAATTGGTTTGGCATTTGTCTCCGGCTGATGCTAAGGATTATTTGCACAAAGTGGAGATTGATCGGCCTGATTTGGCGGATGCTGTGATTAAATATGCCAGCGTCAATCCCGATGAGAGTTGGGAGAATTTGCAGGTACATCCGTTTTATTTGGGTTTGTGCGCGGATGTGGTGTTGGCTGAAAGGCGCAGGGGGATTGAGTTGCTGTCGTCGGATTTTGCGCGGATTCCGAAGTTGGAGAATAAGACGGCGGAGTTGACGGATCGTTTGTTGATGTATGTGGATCGCGAAGTGCGATCGGCTGTGCATTCTTTGAGTGCTGGTCGCGCTTTTGATGAGGATTTGTACGTAAAATTGGGATCTGGTTGCCACTTCCATGCAAGCAGTGCAAATTTTGAGATGTTGACGGGTTTTTCCTTTGTGTGGAAATCGCAGAAGCGGGGGGATAACTGGTATCGGATTCACGATTTATTGCGGCGATTGGATGCCGATCGGGATAATCCGAAAACTCGCAAAGCTCATGAATTTTTAGAGAAGCATTACCGAGAAGTGGAGAATGTGGCGGAGGCAATTTTTCATGCTAATCGCTTGGATTGGCAGCGGGGTGTAGAAGAATGGAAAGAGGTGTTTGATGAAGCTTTGAGAAAGAGTCGCTATAAGGAATGCGAGGCGCTGTTGGAAGTTAGAGATGAGTTGTGGATTAAAAGTGATTATTGGCTTGGTAGAGTTTCGCGATCGGAGGGAAATTACTATGCTTGGTTGGCTAGATATGTAGAGGCAAGACAGGAATATTTAGAGGCAGTTGCAGCCTATAATTCTGCTTTACTTATTGCAGCGGATGATATCAATGCTCTCAACAACAAAGGGAATGCGCTGCAAAGTCTGGGTGATTTGCAAGCAAAGCTAAGTGAATTTGAGGCGGCAAAACAGTCTTACTTTGATGCGATCGCTGCCTATGATTCTGCTTTACTTATTGTACCAGATGATATCGACGTTTTCAAGAACAAAGGGATTGCGCTGAAATGCCTGGGTAATTTACAGGCAAAGCTAAGTGAATTTGAGGCAGCAAAACAGTCTTACTTTGAGGCGATCGCAGCCTATGATTCTGCTTTACTTATTGCACCCGATTATATCAATGCTCTCAACAACAAAGGGAATGCGCTGCGATGTCTGGGTGATTTGCAAGCACGGCTAAGTGAATTTGAGGCGGCAAAACAGTCTTACTTTGAGGCGATCGCTGCCTTGAATTCTGCTTTATTTATTGCACCGGATGCTATCTGTGTTCTCAACAACAAAGGGAATGCGCTGCGAGGTCTGGGTGAATTACAAGCACAGCTAAGTGAATTTGAGACGGCAAAACATTCTTACTTTGAGGCGATCGCTGCCTGTAATTCTGCTTTACTTATTGCACCGGATGATATCTGTGCTCTTAACAACAAAGGGAAGGCGCTGTTAAGTCTGGGTGATTTGCAAGCGCAGCTAAGTGAATTTGAGGCGGCAAAACAGTCTTACTTTGAGGCAGTTGCAGCCTTGAATTCTGTTTTTCTTATTGCACCGGATGATCTCGGTGTTCTCAACAACAAAGGGATTGCGCTGCGATGTCTGGGTGAATTGCAAGCACAGCTAAGTGAATTTGAGGTGGCAAAACAGTCTTACTTTGAGGCAGTTGCAGCCTTGAATTCTGTGTTACTTATTGCACCGGATTTTATCGCTGCTCTCACCAACAAAGGGAATGCGCTGCGATGTCTGGGTGATTTGCAAGAAAAATTATCTGAGAGACAGGAAGCACTCAAGAGTTGGCAAGAAGCGCTGGAAATGTTTAATCGAGCTTTAGCCATTGCTCCTAATGACGATTCGATTCGCAATACGCGCGATTCGCTGCAAGAATTTCTCGATGTAAACGGCGGTTGAAACCGCGTCTACACAAACGATGTCCGCCTCCGCGGACTAAAGAAAATAAAGTAATTTCAACGGCATTTCAACGATCGCATTTTCTTCAACCCGCGGAGGCGGGTTTTGTTTGTGTAGACGCGGTTTCAACCGCCCGGTATTATCTTGATGGGAAGGCGTAAATCCGACAAAGAAACCGGGTTTTTCCCTAAATCTGCGAATCACAACGAATAATTCTCGAAAAAACCCGGTTTCTGGCCCCCCACGCAGGATTTACCGACTCCGACAAAGAAACCGGGTTTTTCCCTAAATCTGCGAATCACAACGAAAAATTCTCGTAAAAACCCGGTTTCTGGCCCCCCACGCAGGATTTACGCACTCCGACAAAGAAACCGGGTTTTTCCCTAAATCTGCGAATCACAACGAAAAATTCTCGTAAAAACCCGGTTTCTGGCCCCGCGCAGGATTTACCGACTCCGACAAAGAAACCGGGTTTTTCCCTAAATCTGTGAATCACAACGCGTCTTCTCAGAAAAAACCCGGTTTCTGGCCCCGCGTGCAGGATTTACCCACTCCGACAAAGAAACCGGGTTTTTCCCTAAATCTGCGAATCACAACGAATAATTCTCGAAAAAACCCGGTTTCTGGCCCCCCACGCAGGATTTACCGACTCCGACAAAGAAACCGGGTTTTTCCCTAAATCTGCGAATCACAACGAAAAATTCTCGTAAAAACCCGGTTTCTGGCCCCCGCGCAGGATTTACCGACTCCGACAAAGAAACCGGGTTTTTCCCTAAATCTGCGAATCACAACGAATAATTCTCAGAAAAAACCCGGTTTCTGGCCCCCGCGCGCGCGCGGCGTAAGTCCTAATCGGTACAAAGTTACCAAATGAGACGGCGGTTGAAACCGCGTCTACACAAACGATGTCCGCCTCCGCGGACTGAAGACAATAACGTAATTTCAACGATCATGTTCTCCTCAACCCGCGGAGGCGGGTTTTGTTCGTGTCGCCGCGAATTCCATTCGCCCGGTCTGATTATTCTCCTCAACCCGCGGAGGCGGGTTTTGTTTGTGTCGCCGCGAATTCCATTCGCCCGGTCTTATGAGGGTTTACCTACTCCGCGCTAACGGCCAAACCAGAAACCACAGGCGCGATCGCATTTAACCTCAAAACAGGATGTTCACCTTCCACCTGACGGCAATTCCAGTCATTTCTAAACAACAAAACCGGCCGTCCCCAACTATCCTTCACCGTCACAGTATTAAACAACCGTCCAACCTTCGCCAGCGCATCCCAACCGCCATCAACCCAACGAGCTACACTATAAGGCAACATATCGATCGTAGTTTCGACATTATATTCCGACTGCATTCGGAACTGCACCACCTCAAATTGTAACTGTCCCACAGCCGCCAAAATCGGTTCGCGTTTCGACTCATCAACCGAATACATAATCTGCACGGCGCCCTCTTCCTGCAACTCCGAAACACCTTTGCGGAACTGCTTAAACTTAGAAGGATTCGGATTTCTCAAAAACGCAAAAAGTTCCGGCGAAAAACAGGGAATCCCTTCATATTCCAGCTTTTGACCAGTGTAAATAGTATCCCCGATCGCAAAAACCCCCGGATTGTTCAAACCAATCACATCGCCGGGATACGCAACCTCGATCGACTCCCGATCCTGAGCAAATAATTTTTGAGGCCTTGACAAACGCACCGTTTTACCAGTCCGAGCATGAGTCACGTTCATGTCCTTTTCAAACTTGCCGGTACAAACCCGAATAAACGCCACGCGATCGCGATGTCTCGGGTCCATATTCGCTTGCAACTTAAACACAAACCCGGTAAAGTCTTCATAAGTTGGCGGAAGTTCCCCGGCGCTGCTGTTGCGGGCGATCGGCTTCATCGCGTAATCTAAAAACGCATCTAAAAACAGTTCGACCCCAAAATTGCTCATCGCGCTACCAAAGAAAACAGGCGTCATTTTCCCCGATCGCACCAAGTCCAAATCGAGCTCAGTTCCTAACTCATCCAGCAGTTCCAACTCTTCTTTAAGCTGATAGTAAAGGTCTTGTTCCAACAAATCCTCAATCCGCGGATCGCCCAATTCAATCACCGTCTCAACAGCCGCGCGAGAACCGTGTTTAGTTCGCTCGAACAAGTGAATTTTGCGCCCTCTGCGATCGAAAACACCTTTAAAGCGATCGCCCGTACCGATCGGCCAATTCACCGGATAAGTCTGCAAACCCAATTCCTTCTCAATTTCGTCCAACAAATCCAAAGGATCTCTGCTAGGGCGATCGAGCTTATTAAAGAAAGTAAAAATAGGCAAACGTCGCAGCTTACAAACTTCAAATAACTTGCGAGTTTGCGGTTCCAAACCCTTAGCAGCATCCTCAAGCATCACCGCATTATCAGCAGCAGCCAGAGTTCGATAAGTATCTTCGCTAAAATCTTGGTGTCCGGGAGTATCTAGCAGATTAATGTGATAATTTTGATATTCAAACTGCAACACAGTAGAAGTAATCGAAATTCCCCGCTGCTGTTCCATCGCCATCCAGTCAGAAGTAGCGTGTCGCTGAGCTCGCCGCGCTTTCACAGAACCTGCTTCGTGAATTGCACCTCCGTAAAGCAGCAGCTTTTCTGTCAAAGTAGTTTTACCCGCGTCAGGGTGCGAGATAATAGCAAAGTTGCGCCGGCGCTCAACAGCAGTTAGCAGTTCAGTTTCGAGTTCTGTTGTCATCACAAATTAGGTAGGGGAATCATCACCCGATCGCCATTATACCCTGTGCTACAGTGACTATTAAAGGTAAACTTATTGCTAAAGCCAAGGGAATAAAAGCCATATGTACGACTCCGACAAGCGGAAGCTGCTATCACTGGTGTGTCACGGGGCGATTTTTTTCAGCACGTTACTGTTCTCGATCGGAGCGCCGATCGCCGTATTGTTAGTTTCAGATGACCCCGTTGTCAAAGAAAACGCCACAGAAGCAATTAATTTTCACCTGAATGTATGGCTGTACAGCGCTGTGATTGTGGCGTTAACTGTGGTGACTTTTGGGCTAGCCGGATTTATCCTAGTGCCCCTAGGTTATCTGTTGCACTGGGGACTGACAATTATGGCTATCCTCCACGTTTTGCAAACTCCTAATGAAGCTTACCGCTACCCTTTTATTTTCCGCATAGTTTAGACAGCAAATCGCGCTTTAGCATCGATTTAAATAACCCGATTTCTTGCAGAAGTCGGGTTTTAAATTGTTTGATAAATCATGTAAAAATCCTGTGGTTCGTAGTGAGGACTTTAGTCCGCATTCAAGAAGGACTAAAGTCCTCACTACAAACGAATTATCCTGGTTCGTAGTGAGGACTTTAGTCCGCATTCAAGAAGGACTAAAGTCCTCACTACAAACGAATTATCCTGGTTCGTAGTGAGGACTTTAGTCCGCATTCAAGAAGGACTAAAGTCCTCACTACAAACGAATTATCCTGGTTCGTAGTGAGGACTTTAGTCCGCATTCAAGAAGGACTAAAGTCCTCACTACAAACGAATTATCCTGGTTCGTAGTGAGGACTTTAGTCCGCATTCAAGAAGGACTAAAGTCCTCACTACAAACGAATTATCCTGGTTCGTAGTGAGGACTTTAGTCCGCATTCAAGAAGGACTAAAGTCCTCACTACAAACGAATTATCCTGGTTCGTAGTGAGAACTTTAGTCCGCATTCAAGAAGGACTAAAGTCCTCACTACAAACGAATTATCCTGGTTCGTAGTGAGGACTTTAGTCCGCATTCAAGAAGGACTAAAGTCCTCACTACAAACAAATTATCCTGGTTCGTAGTGAGGACTTTAGTCCGCATTCAAGAAGGACTAAAGTCCTCACTACAAACAAATTATCCTGGTTCGTAGTGAGGACTTTAGTCCGCACTCAAGAAGGACTAAAGTCCTCACTACAAACAAATTATCCTGGTTCGTAGTGAGGACTTTAGTCCGCATTCAAGAAGGACTAAAGTCCTCACTACAAACAAATTATCCTGGAGCGAGAAAAACACAATTCCCAATTACCAATAGTTACCGCATTTCAGGAACTCTCACAGCATCGGGAGGTGCCATAACCGCTTCTTTAGCATTCAACTTAATATTCAACTCGCGAATCCGGCGCGACAGCAAGCGAATAATATTAACAGCAATTCCCGGCGTTTCATCGATCGCATCATAAAGCTGCATTTGAGTCAGCATCAAACACTCCGATTGTTCCAGAGTC